>NZ_JADJSO010000013.1:0-72545 GCF_016711665.1 Candidatus Villigracilis saccharophilus | reverse complement strand
CAATAAAAATGAATTCATCAAGACACTGGAAAAGCGGATAGGAACTATTATCCGTTCTGATTTTTACACGTTTGAAAAAATAATAAGAATAGCCGAAAACTTTAATCTCAAGTAGGGAATCCACGTGCTGTATATTGCCCTTGCCTTTATTGATCTTCGCCATCTTCTTCTTTCGCAAATCCTCTGCGCAGCAGAAGGAAGCCGGTCTGCCCGGCGGCCGCATCATCTACACCGACACGCGCGGGTGGGGAAAACTGGAGAAGCCTCTTTATTATTCAGCACTGGAATTAACAGGCAAGCCGGATTATCTTATCGAGCAGAACGGAAAGATCATCCCCGTGGAGGTTAAATCCGGGCGCGCGCCGGAGGCTCCTTATGATTCACATATTTATCAACTCGCCGCGTATTGTCTGTTGGTCGAAAAATGCTATGACACACGTCCTCCATACGGAATTATCCACTATGAGAACCGCGACTTTGCAATAGATTACACCAAAGAATTGGAAAACTCCCTGGTAGACCTGCTTGTGGAAATGAAACGTGACGAACACAAGAAAGAAGTCCCGCGCTCCCATGAGCAGGCCGCACGCTGTGACAAATGCGGATTCAAACATGCCTGTGATCAAAGCTTGCATAAAAGCGATCAACGTTGTGACATTACAAAAGGTATAATTTCGTTATGTCAGCTTCCTTCATCCCAAAGCGTCCAATTGTCACAGCCTACCCCAAAATGCCCGAGGCTTTTGCAGAAGCGGAAGCCATGTCTGCCTTTCTCAAGAAAAAGGGATTGAACGCAGACCACGGTTCCTTGTACGATGAACAACTGCGCAACCGGGTCAAGAAGGGCGAATACGACATGCTCATTGCAGTCGGCGGTGACGGGAGTGTACTGCGCGCCGGTCACTTGTGCGCCCCCAGCCGGGTGCCGATCCTCGGGGTGAATCTTGGTCGTTTGGGATTCCTGATCCAGGTTGAGCGCAATGAATGGCAGGATTACTTTGAAAAATTATTCAACGGCGAAGGATGGATCGAGAACCGCATGATGCTGCGAGCCGAACACATCCGCGCCGGTGAAAGCCTTGGCAAATCGAACGCCTTGAATGAAGTCGTCGTGGCGCGCGGACAGAATCTGCGCCCGGTCCGTCTGACCGCATCCGTCGATGGACGCCGACTTACCAGCTACGTCGCAGATGGGATCATCGCCGCCACAGCCACCGGCTCCACGGCATACGCGCTCGCGGCAGGCGGACCCATCCTGCCGCCGGAACTGCGCAATATTTTACTTGTGCCCATCGCGCCGCATCTTTCAGTAGACCGCGCAGTAGTTTTATCAGAAGGCTCTTCGGTCAGCATTGTGCCCAACAGCGAAAATTCAGTTGTTAGCGTCGATGGTCAATTGCCAACGCCGCTGATGGAAGACGATGTTGTAAAAGTAACCGTTGCCGATGTGACCGCGCAATTTGTCCGCTTTGGCGACCCAGGCTATTTCTACCGCAACCTCACCGCACATATGAATGAAAATTCTTTAGGATTTCCTCGATGACAGAAACCACATCCACTACTTTACATTGTTATGTTCACCCAACCCGTGAAACCATGCTGCGCTGTAAGCGCTGTGAAAGACCGATCTGCGCTTCCTGCGCGCAGCGCACACCCACTGGCTATCTTTGCAATGAATGCGTGAATCAGCATAAAAAATATTCGATACCGCGCTCTGGTACGACTACTTGATCGGACCGGGCATTATATTTATTCTTTCCCTGATCGCAAGCGGATTACTGGCGTTCATCGCCAGTTTTATTGGCTTTTACATGATATTCGTTGCCTTTGCGATCGCCGGTGGTGCGGGGGTGTTCCTCTCCAATGTTGCATTACGAGTGACCAGCAAACGTCGTTCCCGTCCGCTCTTTATTGCCTGCGCGGCTGGTGTTGCGCTGGGCGCGATTCCCATTGGTTTGATGCTCCTATTTTCAGGCGGGATACTGCCCGTCATTTCCATTGGGATTTACGCAGTTGTCGCCACATCCACCGTATATGCGCGGCTGGCGGGATCCAGTTATAGCCATGCTTACCGAACTTCATATTCAAAATTTTGCGATTATAGACAAACTTGATCTGCGGGTTTGACTCTGGGCTGATCATCCTGACCGGGGAAACCGGCGCGGGCAAATCGATCATCCTTGATGCCGTGGTGATGCTGATCGGCGGCAAAGCTGACACGACCTTTGTACGTACTGATTCAGACGCGGCATTTGTCGAAGCGGTGTTCCATCTCACAGGTCCAGAAAAAGAAGCGGTGCACTTCATCCTCAACCGTGAAGAATTAATGGATGATCCAAATTACGTCGTACTCATGCGCGAAGTTCGCAAAGAGGGGCGCAGTGTGGCTCGCATCAATGGGCGCACGGTCAATGTTGGATTATTGAAAGAACTTGGCGCGTTATTGATCGACATCCACGGGCAAGCGGAACATCTGTCTTTGCTCGATCCGCGCGCTCACATTGGACTGCTCGATCGCTACGCAGAAGTGGCGCATCCCCTTGGCGACTACCGCCAAACCTATCACTCGATCTTGAATCTGCGGCGCGAGCTGGCGGATCTTCGAAAAGCGCAATCAGATTCAGACCGCCGAATTGAAATGCTGACCTATCAATCAGAGGAAATCGAATCTGCGAGATTAAAAGTCGGCGAAGATGAAGAGTTACGCAAGGAGCGCGACCGTTTAGCGAACGCGGAATCTCTTGCGGAAAATGCACAGGAAGCGTTGGCGATCCTGGATGAAGGCTCCCCTGAAACCCCCGCCGCCACAGACTTGATCGGCCAAGCCGCACAGGCATTGGCGACCCTCGCAAAAATAGATGCGGGGCAGGCCGAGCTATCGAATCAAGCGGAACTTTTGCTGGAAACAATATCAGACGTTGTTCACACTTTGCGCGACTACCTTGAAGAAATCGAATTCAATCCCAAACGCCTCGACGCTGTTGAAGAACGTTTGGATATGATCCACTCTCTAAATAGAAAATATGGCGGTTCCATTCCCGCAGTGCTTGCATATGGAGCAGATGCCCGCAAACAACTTGAAACCATCACAGGCGCGGCAGACCGCATCAACGAATTGGAAATGCAGGAAGCGAATTTATTGGAAAACTCGCAAAACAGGGCTTGACACTTTCTGAAAAACGCAAGTCTGCCGCGATCAAAATGAGCAAAGGCATCGAAGCTGAATTGAATGATCTAAAAATGCAATCCGCCCGCTTCAGTGTGGATTTCCAAACCAAACCCGATGTGAACGGCGCTCCCACCCAGAGCGGCGCGCGCATCGCGTTTGACCAGAACGGATTCGACCGCGTGGAATTTTTGATCGCGCCGAATCCGGGCGAAGGTCTCAAACCACTCGCAAAGATCGCTTCCGGCGGCGAGACCTCGCGCTTGATGCTTGGATTAAAGAATATATTGGCGAAGGCTGATGAAGTCCCATCCCTGATCTTTGATGAGATAGATCAAGGCATAGGCGGACGCGTGGGGATGGTGGTTGGGCATAAACTTTGGAATCTTTCGCGCACGCACCAGGTTTTTTGTGTGACACATCTTCCTCAACTGGCTGTATTTGGAGACCAGCATTATCAGGTTCAAAAACTCGTCGACAATGGCCGCACACTTACGAAGGTTGACAAACTTGAAGGGGAGCCGCGCCTGCTTGAATTATCGCAAATGCTCGGAGAGGTCGGCGAAGGGACGTTGCGTTCCGCGCATGAATTATTACAACTCGCCCGCCAAATGATAAAGAGTAATTAATAGAAAAAACTCCAGCGAAACCGCTGGAGTTTTTTCTAAAGTTATGACATTATTAGCAACATGATTAAATGATGACCGCCAGGGTGAGGGGGGCACCCTGGCGGTCATCATCATTGATATTACTATAAGGATAATTTTCACACAAGATTTTTTGGATTAGAGAAACCTTAATGTTTCAGTAAAAAACAACAGTGCCCCGAGTAGGAATCGGACCTACATCTAAGCCTTAGGAGTGCTTTGTTCTGTCCATTGAACTATCGGGGCGACGGTGAGATTATACACAAAAGAATGGAATATATCCATGAGTTGTAAAACCATCGGGATAAAAAAACAGGTCACGTCTAAGACGTGACCTCTAACTTTCTACTTCAACATCTTCACTACATTCCGTTCACTTGCCCCGCTGACTCCACCTCCGCAGGCGGAAGAAGAAATTATCATTAATGATTAATTCTCGTCGCGCTTATCAAACCATTTAACAAGATAAGTCAACAAAATGTACCCAAATATTATCAACGTAATGAGCAACGCAGTTTTGGTTAGTAACTGCCCCATTATCGTGAAAATTATCAGAACAATTATCAAAATCCAAATACGAATTTTGATGTAATTGGTAGATATGATAAATCGAACTGCCAAGGCTAAGAATCGAGACAATTGCAAGATAAATGTTTCATTATCTGATTTTTTCATATTTGGATATGACCGCTAATAAAGCAGGTCACGCTCTTTCAAGCGTGACCTGCAATTACCTACTTTACCATCTTCACCACATTCCGTCCGCTCGCCCCGCTGATTCCGCCGCCGCCGTGGACTCCGCTGCCGCAGAGATATAGGTTATCGATCGGCGTCTTGTGGTTCGACCAGCCCGGGATGGGACGCATGAACATGAATTGGTCGAGCATGATCTGTCCGTGATTCAAGTCGCCTTCGGTGAGACCGTAGATGGTTTCAAAATCTTGAGGAGTAAGAGTCTTTGTGTTTTTGATTGATGCTTTCAGATTGGGGAAATATTCTGCAAGGGTATCAATCGCCAACTTTTCAACCTTCAAACCTTCAACATTCCAACTGCTTTCATTCAACTTATATGCCGCGAATTGGAAGTGAATGCTGACGACTTTACCGGAAGTTGTGACTTCAAGGTATGGCTTCTCTGAAATGCTGTGATACTTCGCAGCGTCGTAGGCTTTTTCGAGATATTTTATGGAAGGTGCGAGCGCAACTGTCCCAGCAGGGATGCCGTGTTTGCCGTCGGTAAGCAAATGGACTTTTGCAACCGATCCGCGCATTTTGATGGATTGGACATTCCACACAAATTCGGGCGGCAGTTCCATTGCGCCAACGAGAGAGAGGAATGTGTGCTTCGGGTCAGCAGCGGAGATGACATTGCTTGCTGAAATTTCTTCGCCGATGGAAAGGACAACGCCCGTTGCGCGCATGTCTTTGATGACTACTTGTTTTACTTCGGCGTTCGTACGGATCTCGCCGCCGAATGATTTCACCGCACTGGCCAGCGATTCACTGATCTTGCCGATGCCGCCCTGCACGCTGACATGCGACAGGCCGCCACGATTGGCCCAGTTGTGCATGAGCGTATAACCTGTGCCTGCACCATACACACCGAGAGTCAATCCGTGAATACCAAGGGATGCGATTGCGGCTTTGACCACATCGGACTCGAACCATTCGTCCACGAATTCATCGGCGGTCATGGGGATGCCGCGCACGATGCGCATCATGTCCTTGCCACCCATCATGCGGACATTAAGGCCAAGTTTGGCGAGATCCATGCCTTCGCTCATGCTGAAATTCTTTGGCAGGCGCGGCATGATCGCGGCGTTGGATGACTCGATGAATTGCGTCGCTTTCTTCATGAAGTTCAAAAATGGAATCCAATTCGCCGCGTCTTTTTCGGAGAAGCGTTTGATGGACGCGATTGTCTCTGTGGGGTCGGCGTCGAAGACGAGATGATTGGAATCCGCTTGAAGGGAGATGAATGGCTTTCGGACGGAATCAACTACAAGTCCGTGTGAAGCGAGGTTGAGGTGTTTGACAATGTCCGGGCGCAGAGATCCACCTGCATACAGAGAGTCAACGGTGAAGCCATCGCCAAAAGATTCTGTCACAACCTGCCCGCCGACAATTTCCCGGCGTTCGAGCACTAAAACTTTTTTGCCTTGCTTTGCAAGATAAGCCGCAGCGACCAAGCCATTGTGTCCCGCGCCGATGATGATGGTGTCATAGGTTTTCATTAGATGCCGTCCTTCAATGCAAGTTCTGCGGCGAATTTACCGGGCGAGCCCATAATGCCGCCGCCAGGATGCGCGCCAGAGCCAGCGAGGTAATAGCCGTTGATCGGCGTGCGAAAGCCAGCCCATTGAGTTGCGGGGCGCATGAAGAAAAGTTGATGCAGCAACAGTTCGCCGTGGAAGATATTGCCGCCTGTGATGCCCGCGATGCGTTCGATGTCAACCGGCGTGATGACCTGTTTGCCGATGATCGCGCGGCGAATGTTCGGCGCGTAACGTTCGATGGTGGAGATGACCGACTCGCCAAATGCTTCGCGCTTGGCGTCGTCCCAGCCGCCTTCGATGTCATAGGGCGCATACTGCACGAAACACGACATGACATGTTTGCCAGGAGGCGCCATGTCGGGATCGATCATCGAGGGGAAGATCATGTCAATGTACGGCTCTTTCGCAAAGCGGCCATACTTCGCGTCATCGTAGGCGCGCTCAATGTAATCAATGCTTGGACTGATCGATACCGCGCCGCGATGCAGCACGTGTTCATCGGGCAGCGCAGTGAAGCGCGGAAGTTCGCTCAACGCAATGTTGACCTTGCCTGACGAACCGCGTGTGCGGAATTTTTTGATCGAGTGGATCAGATCATCGGGCAGGTGTTTTTGCTCGACCAGTTTCAGGAATGTAACGAACGGGTCTGCGGATGAGAGAACTGCCTTCGCGTAAATCTCGTCGCCGTTTTCAAGTGCCACGCCGACTGCGCGTCCGCCTTTAACGATGACCTGCTTCACGGTTGCGTTGAGTCTGATCTCAGCCCCGAACGCGCGCGCCGAGCTGGCGATTGATTCAGCGATACCGCCTGTGCCGCCTTTGGCAAAACCCCAGGCACGGAACGCGCCGTCAATTTCGCCCATGTAGTGATGCAGCAAAACATACGCGGTGCTTGGTGAGCGCGGGCCGAGGAAGGTGCCGATGATTCCGCTCGCGGATTTTGTCCCGAGGAGTGCGTCGGTCTCGAACCATTCTTCGAGCATGTCCGCCGCGGATTGGGTCATGATCTTCGCGAGACCATATAATTCCTTTTCAGTCAGCGATGAAGCGAATTGACCGAGTTTGAGCAAGCCCATTAAATCTTTGGGACTCAGCGAAGTTGGGTCGGGAGGCAGAATGCTCAAGATGGGCTTGATGGCTTTCGCAAGGCGCGCCATGCGGCGTCCATATTCGTCATAGGCTTCGGCGTCCTTGGGTGAGTGGCGATAGATCTCGCGGCGGGTGGTATCGTGATCGTCCCAGCCCGCGATGTAATCGCCGTTTTCCATGGGCGTGAAGGTGCTGGGCAGCGGCAGGATTTTTAACCCGTGCTGAGGCAGTTTCAAGTCACGGATGATCTCAGGGCGCAGAAGGCTGACCACATAAGAGAATTCCGTGAATTTGAATCCAGGGATGATCTCTTCGGTGATCGTCGCCCCGCCAACCAATTCCCTGCGTTCGAGCACAACGACATTCCTGCCCGCGCGCGCCAGATATGCGGCAGCGACAAGTCCGTTGTGTCCACCGCCGATGATGATTGCGTCATAGTTGTTTGTTGTCATATTAATTCTCCGTTTACAGGTTTAAAGGTTAGCAAGTTTGAACGTTACAACTTTCAAACCTTACAACTTGTCAACTTGTTAACGTTTCTTCCACTCTGGCTCATAGAACGGCAGCTTGACCACTTTCGCGGGCGCGTGCTTGCGTTGATGTTCGACGGTGATTTCCATTCTTACATTGGTGCCGAGTTCGTAATACGGCTTTTGCAAATGTGCGAGCGCAATATATTTCTTCAACAGCGGTGACCATGAAGCCGTGGATGCATATCCAACCTGCACACCACCAACCATGATCGGCATACTGGCGCGGATCGCGGTGCCTGGCACTTGCGGCGGCATGCCAACTTCAGCGTACAACTCTTCCATGCCGACCCAGTCAATTTCAATACCGACCATCTTCCACGCTGAGCCTTCACGCTTCTCTTTTTCGAGCGCCTTGCGTCCGACAAAATAACCAGGTTTATCGAGCGCAACTGTCCAATCGAGTCCCAGCTCAAAGGGCGATGACTTCTGCGATTCTATCCACGCGTGACCCGAAGAGGTGTAATCCACATCGAGCATGAACAATCCTGCTTCAACGCGCGCCATATCAAGCGCGAGGATTCCCACGGGCGTGATCCCGTAATCCTCTCCCGCTTCCATCAGCGCGTCCCAAACATAGAGGGCATCCTTCGCGTCCATCCAAATCTCATATCCGAGATCGCCTGTGTAACCAGTCCTTGAAATGGTGACTTCGACTCCGCCGAGTTTATTATTCATCAAACGGAAATATTTCAGTTCATCGAGATTAGATTCACAAACGCGATTCAAAACGACCCGTGAGTTGGGTCCCTGCAAACTGAGAGATGCCACGCTGTCAGAGACTTCGCTGATCTCCACATCGAGTCCGACCGCGTTCATCATCAGCCAGCGCAGATTCGGCTCCGCGGACGTGAGACGGAAGATGGTCTCATCGAGTCTGGCGACAGTGCCGTCATCGATCATCTTGCCTTCATCATCGCACCAGCCTGTGTAATAGACCTGTCCCACGCTCATCTTGTGGATGTTACGTGTGGTGACGCGATGAAGCAGCGTCGCTGCGTCCTTGCCTTTGAGCATATACTTCATCAAAGGCGTAACATCGATCAATCCCGCCGCATTGCGGATGGCCCAATACTCGCGGTCAATGGTCAGCTCATATGAGCCGACGACAAAATATCCCGCCCAACGCCGCCAATTCTGCGGCTGGCACAATGCGGACGTTCGTTCATGAAACGGTGTGTAGCGTAGTTTTTCCATAAATATTCCTTTTTATTTGAACCGCCAAGCACGCCAAGGGTGCAAAGAAAACCTTTAAATCTTTGCGATCTCACCTGCACTTGCGTCAGGTGCAAGTGTCGCGCTCTTAGCGGTTAAGTTACTTCTTGTTTGAATACTCCGCAGGTGCAAAAAACACGATCACTGTCAACTCTTCCTCGATCGAATGGAATCGATGCTCAACATTCTTCTCCACGTATACAATGGAACCAGTCTGTACAGTGCGATCTTCATCTGCAACTTGAATCTGCGCCTTGCCGCTCACCACGTAATAAACCTCATCCTCCGTGTGCGGTGACTGGGGATCGACTCCGCCGACGGGGAGAACATAAAGTCCCATGCTCAAGTCTGAGACTTTGAGAAATTCGAGATATAGTTTGTCGCTTTCTTTTCTTTTGGAAATAAGTTGGGCGAGTTTAAAAGTGTCCATGGCTCTTCTCCGTAATGGGCGGGATTGTATATTATATATAATTTTAAGACAATGGACATTTGTCACATCTCCCCCAAATAAAAACTGATGGACGCGGAAGTCTTGTGACGCGCTTTGTCCATCAGGATATTTATAAGAACTAATTTGATCTAAAAAGGGTCTTGCAAAAAAGCAGAGTCAATGGACACTGCCCATATATTTGTCTAGTTTTGTTCTACCGCCAATCGCCCAATTCCTCTTCAAGCTTTTCGATCAACTTCGCATATTTGTCAGAGCCGTCTTCAAAACTGCCTTTAAAGACGATCTTGCTCATATCGTCAGAAAGAATATGTTCTTCCTCTATGGATATGGTTTGCTCAAGCAGCGGGAATATCAAGTTCTTGAGCCTCTCAAGATGCTGGCGGAGCGTGGCGGTGAAATCGCTGGTGGCCCATCCCATTTCAGAACGGGATATCTCGTCACCAGACTGCCACTGCCTCGCTGAATTGAGCATGGTCTCAGCCGCAGCATGACTTTTGGTTTGATCGCTTCTCATCGCCGCAATGGGACCCTCATCAGAAGGAAACCCGCCTTCTTCAAGCGCTTTTATTAGCAGTTCCTCCTTTTGGAAGAAACCCTCTTCGATGAATTCTTTTATAAAACCATGCGCAGTAATAAAAAAAACTGGGCGTGCGCGTTTGCTGGTGCTCAACATCACAGACCCGCTTCCCAGCACGGTGAGAAAGCGGGTGATTGTCTCCTGGTCAGCGCGTAAATATTTTGTAATGCGCATATATTTCCTTAATCACTATCAATTTATAATTTTGCGGAGTATACCATGCCACATAAAGAGAAAGGATCCCACATTTGTGAGGAGTACTTTACCCTCAGAAGGCCATAAAAAGGTCTTAAAAAGCTCTCTGGTTTTAATTCCTCACTCCCTCAAAGTATACCCGCAGACTCCTTGCTGTACAGAGTTCATATAGGGTACAAAAGGTTTGCTCACTCCGAAAGAGATGGCTGGGAAACAATACTTGAACATGAATATTGTGATTTTTAACACAACACAGAGTTCTACTATCCGAAATATCTGAACTACTACCCATATATAGGTATCGTTGTTTAGACAAATTTACAAAGGAGGGTTCTTATCTCCACAGGCTATGAATTCTCGAGAACGGAATCAAGCAATAGGTATGGGGGGAAGCGCTGTTTTGTATCCACAGGTGGTGCAGATTCAACTTTATCCACAGTATCCACAGCCCCTACTACTATTACGATTCCATATAATTATATATATTAATGCTTGAATCTCTTAAGGGTATCTTGTACAATTCATCTGTAAACGCGTCCCCTTTTATCAACCTGGGAGGTTGCCATGGATATTATCAAGGTTTCAGCCAACTCCCGTACCTCTGCCGTCGCCGGGGCGATCGCGGGAGTCATTCGCGAACATAAACGAGCTGAAGTTCAAGCCATTGGAGCTGGCGCAGTCAATCAGGCAGTGAAAGCCTGGGTGCTTGCCACAGGATACCTCAAAGCGGAAGGGCTCGAGGTGGTATGCGTGCCTGAATTCGTTGAGGTTCAAATTGAGGACAAGGTACGCACTGCTGTCAAACTGGTGGTGGAACCTCGCTAAGGTATTGATCTGCGAATGACCTGATTTTTATGGACAAGCGAACGCAGGGTGGCGTATAATCTTTGCTGTGGATGTTTCGCTTCGTGTACACCGTTGGTGGTGTTTGACGCGAAGTGAATAGTCCGCACTTTCTTATTTCCTATGCAAACAAGGAATAGATTTCCGCGTCTTCTTCTTTTAGTCGTCCTGCTGGTTGGTCTGCTGGCGGGTATTTCCGCGCCTGCGCTGGTTGAACAAAATGTGAAGGCTGCTCCCAGGAATCAGACAACACTGTCGGTAATCATTAATGAAGTTGCCTGGGCTGGCACCAAGGCGAATGAAGGTCACGAATGGATCGAACTCTATAATCCAGGTACAATAGATATAGATATTAATGGCTGGACATTGGTATCATCAGATACTACACCATCTATTATTCTTAATGGCACAATTCTCGCTGGCGGGTATTATTTACTTGAACGTGATACGGATAATGCGATATTGGATATCACGGCAGATTTTATATACAGTGGGGCATTGTCTAATTTAGGCGAAGCACTTCTTCTTAGTGATAATTTTGGTACACCTGTTGACTCCGCCAATCAAGATGGCGGTGCGTGGCCAGCGGGTAGTCAATCCACATTTGGCACAATGGAGCGCACTGGTGTTATTGCTGATAGCGATGCCGCATGGTTTACAAATATAGGTGTTGTCAAAAACGGGTTAGATTTTAATGAAGACCCACTTTGGGGCACGCCCAAAAGCGGGAATTCCCCTACCCCTACTCCAACAGCTTCTCCGACAGCAACAAATACAAGCACCCCAACTCGTACTTCCACCCCCACAGGTACACTTCCCACCCCAACACGGACTGGTACTGCAACTCGTACGCCTTCTCCCTCCCCAACAGTTCCCCCACTTCTTACAGTTATCATCAACGAAGTCGCGTGGATGGGGACTGCGGCTTCTCCGTTGGATGACTGGATCGAACTATACAATCCTGGACCAAATCAGGTAGATCTGACAGGTTGGATTTTACGGTCAGATGATGAAAGCCCATTTATCACGTGGTCTTTGTCTGATGATGTTATTCTTCCACCAGGCGGGTATTATTTGTTGGAACGCACGGATGACACAACTGTAAACAACATTGTCGCCAACAAGATATATAACGGAGATTTAGTCGAAAGCCCTGGCGGTGAGATACTTAAATTGTTTGATGCTCAGGGTAGGCTTATTGATATGGCTAATTCAAACGGGGGAATTTGGCCGGCAGGGCTTGTTTCTAACCGAAGAAGCATGGAGCGTTATCGCAGTCCATCTTTACAGTTTTTTCAGGACAGTGACGGTGCATGGGCTACTTATACGAATCTGAATAACTCTCCTCGCAATGGTCTGGATGCATTGAATAATCCCATCAATGGAACGCCAGGAATTGCGAACTGGGCGAGCACTGTCACTTTTACCCCTTCGCGCACCCCCACTCCAACTAGCAGATTTGCCCCCACCGCCACTTTCCGTCCGAAAACAGCCACTCCCACTCCGCTTGGCGCCCGTCCTGTTGGACGTCCATTCATTAATGAATTTCTCCCACGTCCCGGCTTCGACTGGAATCAAGATGGCAAAGTGGATGTTTTCGATGAATTTATAGAACTCAAAAATGTTGGCAATGCAGATATGGACTTGAGCGGCTGGAGATTGGATGATGAAGCCGATTTTCCCGGCGCGATCAGTTCTTCTCCATATACCATACCGGGTCTCATCCTAAAGCCGGGTGAGTACGCGCTCTTCTACGCGTCTGAGACCAATATCCTGCTTAGCGACGGCGGCGACAGTGTTCGCCTGTTCGATGCAAGCGGAAAAATTCTTGATGTAATAGACTACACCATCGCAAAAGTTGAGGACCAGTCAGTTTGCCGCCTGCCCGATGGCAACGGGTTTGGCTCCTGGTTCAACGATTGTACGCCCACGCCCAACCTCACCAATTCACGTGATGGCACGGTCCCCTCATCTCCGAATACAGGGAACGAGCCGTCCCCTGTTTGTAACCTGCCCGACACCCTGCCCGCAGATTTTCTGTTCGCAGAATGTAACGGCTACGGCGCGGACATTTGGAACGATTTCTTTTGGGACAAGTTCGGCTGGCAGGGCGCTCAGACCATTCCCTCAAACCTGAGCAAGTGGAAATCATTTATTGAATAAATCAATCCCTAAAGAAAAGAATCTTTGGGGATTTACTTTAAAATAAAAGGAAACTCATGGAAACCTTTTTCTCTTTTTTGGAAAGACGAGTCGACGACTGCTCCTCCCTGCTCTGCATTGGACTCGACCCGCACATCCCCGACCTTAAAGAAGCCAGCGCCGCCTCCGCCCTCGACTTTTGTCTGACTCTGGTCAAGCAGACAGCTCCCTACGCCGCGGCATTCAAACCCAACGCCGCCTTCTTCGAAATCTTCGGTGCGGCAGGGTGGACCGCTCTCAAACAGGTCATCGAAGCCGTTCACGAAGCTTCGGTGCGGCTTGGTTCAATGATCCCGGTCATTCTGGATGCGAAGCGCGGAGACATTGCCTCCACCGCCGAAGCATACGCCCGCTCCGCGTTCGAGCATTTGGGAGCGCACTGCATCACCTTGAATCCGTATCTTGGAAAAGACTCCATAGACCCGTTCATCAAGGATCATGAAAAAGGGGTGTTCTTATTATGTAAAACCTCCAATCCTGGTTCAGGTGATCTGCAGGATATTACGCTTGAAAATGGGCTGATGCTTTACGAGCATGTTGCCAAACTCGCACAGACTTGGAACACGAAAAATAACATCGGCCTCGTTGTAGGGGCAACCCACCCCGAAGCGCTCGCACGAGTCCGTGCCGCTGCGCCTGACCTGTGGTTCCTGTCCCCGGGCATTGGCGCGCAGGGCGGTGAATTGGAATCTGCCATGCGCGCGGGCCTACGCAAGGATGGCAAAGGGCTGTTACTGCCTGTCTCGCGTGGAATCTCCCGCGCGTCCGATCCCGCCAAAGCCGCGGCCGAACTCCGCGACCAGATCATAAGCATCAAACGCGAATTGAACCGTTAATAAAAAGGAATCCACCATGACAAAACTTAATCCATCCCAAGCCGCCCTTGCTGACGGACTCCTGAACGCAGGCTGTATTAAATTCGGAAGTTTTACATTGAAGTCGGGACTGACCTCCCCGATCTATATTGACCTGCGCCGCATCATCTCATTCCCGAGATTGCTTGAGCAAATTGGCGCGGCGTATTTACCACTCCTTCAAAACCTAAAATTTGACCGACTGGCTGGCTTGCCTTATGCCGCCATTCCGATTGCGACCGCGGTTTCATTGCAGGGAAATTTTCCGATGATCTACCCGCGCAAGGAGGTCAAGACCTACGGCACCAAGGCCGAGATCGAAGGCGAGTTCCATGCCGGCGAAACTGCGCTTGTCATTGACGATCTTGCCACCACAGGCGGAAGCAAATTCGAAGCCATCGAGAAATTAACCGCGGTCGGGTTGGTTGTAAAAGATATTGTCGTCCTGGTGGACCGTCAATCCGGCGCGAAAGAATCACTGGAACAGGCGGGCTATTCCATGCACGCCGTGTTGACCATCACACAACTTCTGGATTATTGGGAAGAGAATGGAAATGTTGAGAAGGATAAGATCGAAGAAACACGCAAATTCTTGAAAGGCGGGTAATGCCTCAAGTTGACCAGATCGACCAAGATCATATTGATGGGCTTTGTGAAGAACTGCGTCCTTTGTTGGAAGCTGAACTTTCTGCAGGAAATTCGATCTTTGAAACATGGCAGGGAGATTGGCCTATTGAAGGGTGTCTTTATATCATGCTGGCTTTTCCTTTCAGAGTAGATCATGGACACCTGCCCACAGGATTGAGTTTTCATCTTTTGAATGATCCTCATCATTGGAAGGAAGAAATTATTTGTGATAGAACCAGACATGTCTTGGCTTGTCATTATTAGTTCCTTTGAAAGAATTCGCCGTCCACGCGTCCTCAAAACAATAGACATGTTGAAGCAGGGTAAAAAAATACAAAAAATTATGTTTCCATCAAAGTCCAATGTATAACTCCATCCGTTCCCTCCTTTTTCGCCTCGACCCTGAACAAGCGCACGCGCTTACGCTTCACGCATTGCGTGTGACGGGGAATATCGCACCTTTAAACTGGTTTCTCACACAACTCTTCAAAGCCCCCTCAAACCCTGTGGAAGCCTTTGGATTAACTTTCAAGAATCCAGTTGGACTGGCCGCTGGGTATGACAAGGATGGCGTTGCCGTTCGCGGCCTCGCCGCTCTGGGATTTGGTCACATCGAGATCGGCACGGTCACTCCCCGCCCACAGCCTGGGAATCCGTCCCCGCGCGTCTTTCGCCTTATAGAGGATGAAGCTGTGATCAACCGCATGGGATTCCCAAGCAAAGGCTCCGAATTCATGCAGATGAAATTGAATCCATCCCTGCGTTCGGGGTTGTTCGAGAATGTGTATGGAATCCAGCCGCGCAATAAAAAAAAGAAGATCACATCCATAAAAAAAGGCGGGGCGATACTTGGCATCAATCTCGGCAAGAACAAGGAAACGCCCAATGAAGAAGCTGTTCTGGATTATTTGGAACTGCTTCAAAACTTTTCCCCATATGCTGATTATTTAACGATCAATGTCAGTTCACCGAACACAGCCGGATTGCGCGATCTGCAGGGACGCGCCGCGCTTGAAAGTCTGTTAACCCATTTACATCAACAGAGACGCATCGAGGAAAAGAGACTGGAGAAGAAAATTCCGATCCTTGTGAAACTTGCGCCCGATCTATCCACATCAGAATTGAATGATTCCATCGAAGCGATCTTGAACGCGAAGATGGACGGCATTATTGTTACAAACACAACGTTGTCGCGCGAGGGATTGAGATCAACGCTAAAGGGCGAAACAGGCGGATTGAGCGGGTGTCCGCTTAAGGCTTTGAGCGAAGCGGTTCTTCATCAAACCATAAAAAAGGTGAATGGGGAAATTCCTGTCGTGAGCGTCGGCGGCATCATGGATCCAGCGGATGCAAAACGCCGCCTGGATATGGGGGCGGCGCTGGTGCAGGTTTATACAGGCTTGATCTATCGCGGACCTGGATTGGTTAAAGAGATTTTGAATACGACATATATAACCCGCCCGAGGATTCCATCCAATCGGCGATCTTCTCGGTGGCGGCTTCGATGTTGTTATCCGAAACATCCAATTCAAGCATAGGCAGAATTGATTCGCCGGCAAGTTTGCGGATCAATTTTTGTTCCTCGACAAACAGGTTCAAGTCGTTATATTGCGACGGGTTGCCTGAAACCTTGAGCCTTTCAGCGCGCGCGGCTTCAAAAGATTCGGGCGAGCGGGTGAGCAGCACCAAACGGAAATTCAGCGGGAGCAGCCGCTCTTCGAGCCAGCGGAAATCGTAATCCTTTTTGTAAGTGTTCAATTGATACATGCGCGTGGACAGGTGAAAACGGTCCACGATCCATGAGTAATAGCGCTGCAATTCGAAGAGCCTGACCCAGGTGGCGTAGGTTTCCATGGCGAGCGCTTCTTCCTGCGGCTCGAAGTTGATCAGCCCGCGCCCCCAGGGAAAATTGGTGAAGGCGCACCATTCCCCCGAGACAAGCGGAGAGTGATATTTATATTTGCGCGGTCCCACCACTCGTGGATGTTCGTTGAGCGCAAAAGCGATGTCGGTTTTGAAGGTCAGGCGTGTGCCTTCAAGGATGATCTTTGGGGTTAGTTTGGACATGTCCATATTATATGCCAGGAAAAGCCTGACAAAACTCTAATGAGATTCTGAAACAAATTCACACCCTAGATGTGGTATATTCTCGAACATAGGTAAAATTATGGAAGATAAAATCACAATCATCGAAGGTCCTACACCGATTTTTGAGCATGTCAACGACGGCTGGGCGTTGGGTCTGAACGAAAGCCCGAGCCTTTCCGTCCCCGCGCTCACTCGGCTGCGCACTTTTAACGGTCCCGCGCTCGTGGAGCGCTGCTATGCCGCCTGGCATAAAAAAGCCTCGATCCATCTGCACTACAGGAACGAAGCTGGCGCGGAGGAAACCGCTCCCATTCTCGCCGCACGGAATGTCACTACTCCAGACGGGCACATGCTGCTCTTGTGGGTCTATCTCGACAGCGATGGCATCGAATACGAAACAGATGCCGGCGATGACGACCAGATGGATGATTATCCCGACGAATAGGTTTATGAGTGACAGTCACCTTTAAGGTGACTGTCACTTTTCTTATATGGAGGATTTATGACAACCGTTCTGACTGACCTTCAATCTGGTACAGCGACATTGACTTTGAACCGCCCCGAGCGCGCCAACTCCTTTAACTTTGAGATGGTCAACGAGCTGAGGAATGCTCTCGCGGATGCAGAACAAGATCCGCAGGTGCGTTGTGTGATTATCACTGGTGGCGGCAAAGTATTCAGCGCCGGGCAGGATATTTCCGAAATGAAGCAAGGGGAAAAGATATCCTATCGCGAGCATTTGGAGCGGACCTATAACCCGCTGATCCTGCAGATCCGTAAAATGGGAAAACCGGTTGTGGCTGCTGTCAACGGTCCCTGTGCGGGTGCGGCTTTTGGCGTGGCGCTCGCCTGTGACTTGCGGGTCGCCAAATCCACTGCGTATTTTGTGGTTGGTTTTGGCGGAATTGCGCTTGCGCCTGATTCGGGAGTCTCCCTGTTGTTACCTGCTTATATTGGATTGGGGCGCGCGCAGGAATATTTCTATTCCAACAAACCCATCTTGGCTCGCCAGGCATATCAATGGGGCATGGTCAATAGAGTGGGTGGATTCAACTACCAGGCGCTGGTCAGCCAGATTGCGGCTGATCTGGCATCAGGTCCGCGTGAAGCGTTTGCCGCCGGGAAAGAGGCTTTTAATCATGCCATTCTTCCCAACTTGGAGGAATCACTCAATTTTGAAGGAATCCTACAAGAGAAGGCCGGTAAAACTGCCGAACACTACGAAGGCGTGGCTGCATTTTTGGGGAAACGGAAACCGATTTTTAATAAACATGTTTGAAACGCTCAAAAAGCGTCAGTAGTAATCAGAATTATGCTGATTTTTGTCATATTGACGTCACTCCGATTTTCGTGTAAAGTTTAGGTACATTTTATTGGAATGATGATATGACTCAGTGTATTGACATACCTCGTGATTAAAGCGGGCGCCCCTGTCTGGGGTGCCCGCTTATATTTTTCTCTACATCCCTAATTAGGAGAACAACATGTCAGGACAGATCAATGCGTTTGAAATGGCACAGAAGCAATTCGATGGTGTTGCCAAACAATTGAAGCTCGACCCCGGTGTGGCTGAAGTTTTACGCTGGCCGATGCGCGAATTTTCTTTCCGCATCCCCGTGCGTTTGGATGACGGCTCGCTCAGGGTTTTTCAGGGCTTCCGCGTACAGCACAATGATGCGCGTGGTCCCAACAAAGGCGGCATTCGTTTCGCCGCGAACGAAACCATGGACACCGTGCGCGCGCTCGCCACATGGATGACCTGGAAATGCGCCGTGGCAGATATTCCGCTCGGCGGCGGTAAAGGCGGCATCATTGTCGATCCCTCCACGCTTACTGTCAATGAAAAAGAAGAAATGTGCCGCGGCTGGGTACGCGCCATGTGGAAGAATATCGGCCCGCGCAATGACGTGCCCGCTCCGGATATTGGCACCACTCCCCAAATGATGGGCTGGATGATGGATGAGTATTCCCGCCTCGTCGGTCAATACACCCCCGGTGTATTCACAGGCAAGCCTCTTGGCGGCGGCGGTTCACTCGGACGCACTGAAGCCACCGGCTACGGCGTGATCTACACCGTGCGTGAAGCGATGAAGCACCTCAACATCGACGGCAAGAATTCCGTTGCTGCCATTCAAGGTTTTGGCAACGTGTCACAATACGCGGCTGCCGGCTTTGTTGAAATGCTCGGCGGACAAGTTGCCTGCGTTTCCTGCTGGGATCGCCATGAGAAGAAGGCTTTCACTTATAGCAAGAAAGGCGGCGTTGATCCGCGCTTCCTGCTCACCATCGTGGATGAGTACGGCACGATCGACAAGTCCAAGGCTCAGGATGCCGGCTACACCGTCGAAGACGGCGACGCCTGGATCACCAAAGAAGCCAATGTCTTGATCCCTGCCGCGATGGAAGGACAGGTCACCGCAGATACCGTCAACAAGATGTCCAAGGGCATCAAGATCGTAGCTGAAGGCGCGAACGGTCCCTGCACACCCGAAGCGGATGAATTCTTCAAGAAGAATAATATCTTCGACATCCCAGACTTCCTGTGCAACGCCGGTGGCGTGACCACCTCCTACTTCGAACAGGTTCAGAACGACATGAACTTCTACTGGAGCAAGGAAGAGGTCCTCGGCCGACTCGATGAAAAGATGACATCAGCCTTCAACAGCGTTGTCGATCGCAGCGAGAAGGAGAAAGTTTACATGCGCGATGCGGCTTACATGGTCGCCATCGATCGTGTGGTACAGGCCATGCACCTGCGCGGCTGGTTGACTGGAAATTCGTAAAGAGTAATTGGTAATTAGTAATTGGAAGAGGACTTGCCTTTAGGTGAGTCCTCTTTTTGATATACGCTTCGCACTTAACTGAAAGTTGATTCTGTTTTCCCAAAGAGAATAGAACCTGCGTACATTTTGATACAATCACCACATTCAATATTCACGAGGTACTCATGACCAAACAAACTTTCAAATGGGATGATCCCTTCCTGTTCAATGACCAGCTCACCAGCGAAGAACGGATGATCCGCGATACGGCGCGTAAATACTGTCAGGATAAGTTAATGCCGCGCATCCTCGAAGCGAATCGCAATGAGACTTTTGACCGCGCCATCATGAACGAGATGGGCAGTATGGGATTGTTAGGTTCCACGCTTCCGGAGGAATATGGCGGTTCAGAATTGAATTATGTTTCCTATGGTTTGATCGCCCGTGAAGTGGAGCGTGTGGACAGCGGTTATCGCAGTGCAATGAGTGTACAAAGTTCTCTGGTGATGCATCCCATTTATGCTTATGGCTCCGAAGAGCAGCGTAAAAAATATTTGCCAAGACTTGCCAGCGGTGAGATCGTTGGTTGCTTTGGCTTGACCGAACCTAATCATGGCAGTGACCCTGGCAGTATGGAAACCCGCGCTAAAAAAGCGGATGGCGGTTGGATTTTGCAAGGCAACAAAATGTGGATCACAAACTCCCCCATTGCAGATGTTTTCATCATTTGGGCAAAGGTCTTTGGCGGCGCAGACAAGGATGGCGATATCCGCGGCTTCATTCTCGAAAAAGGAATGAAGGGATTGAGTGCGCCGAAAATTCACGGCAAGTTTAGCCTGCGCGCCAGTTCCACAGGCGAGATCGTTATGGAAGAAGTTTTTGTGCCAGATGAAAATATGCTTCCCAATGTGACGGGCTTAAAGGGACCATTCGGCTGTTTGAACAAGGCCCGCTATGGGATTGCCTGGGGCGCGTTAGGCGCGGCTGAATTCTGCTGGCACGCAGCGCGTCAATACACGTTGGATCGTCCGCAGTTTGGGCGTCCGCTGGCAGCGAATCAGATCATTCAGCTCAAACTTGCCAATATGATGACAGAGATCACTTTGGGGTTGCAGGGCGTTCTGCAAGTTGGGCGTTTAATGGATGAAGACAAGTCCACCCCTGAAATGGTTTCCTTGGTCAAGCGTAACTCATGCGGGAAAGCGCTCGACATCGCGCGCAACTCACGGGATATGCATGGCGGCAACGGCATTTCAGATGAATATCACGTCATCCGCCATGTGATGAATTTGGAAGCCGTGAACACTTATGAAGGCACGCACGATATCCACGCATTGATCTTGGGCAGGGCGCAAACGGGATTACAGGCATTCAGTTAAATCAAAAAGAGGACATCCACATAAACGGATGTCCTCTTTTTGATTCACTAGATCTTTTCCATTAATTCAATTCGATTTCCGAATGGATCGAAGACGTGCACGCGGTTGTATCCAGCGAGTGGAGGCTGGGTGAGATCCGTTTCAAATCCAGCGGACTGAATTTTAGATATCAACGCATCGAGGTCGTCCACGACGAAAGCGGGATGCGCTTTTCTCGCGGGACGGAAATCTTTCTCCACACCCAGATGTATTTGCACAGTTCCAGCTTCAAACCAGGCTCCGCCGCGCTTGGCTAACTCTGGCGGCTTTGGAATCTCTTTAAATCCAAGCAAGTTGACAAAGAAAACGCGGGCTTTTTCTTCGCCTCCCTCTGGCATGGCGAGTTGAACGTGATCTATTCCAAGAATGCTCATCTAATTATTCCGTTGGAAAACCTGCTTCAGTCCAGGCGGACAGACCGCCGAGAATTGGGTTGACACGGGTATATCCATTTTGCAAAAGGATGAACGCCGCACGGGCGCTCGTATGCTCATTCTGTCAGGTACAGTAGGTAATGATCCACTGGTCTTTTTCCAATGGAATGTCGGCAGGATTATTCTCAAAGTTGATCAGCGGGATGGAGATCGCGCCAGCCACATGACCTGCGGCGAAGGACTCCGCGCTGCGAACATCAACGATGACCGCTCCAGCATTGTCTACTGCTGCCTTGGCATCTTCAACTGAAATGCGCGGCACGTCCGCTTCTGTGAGCGGGATATTTTGTCCCTCAGTTTTTGGTTGCGTTGCGATACCTTGTATCGTCGGCAACGGGTCTGATCCTGTTTGAGGTACTGCCGCATTGCAGGCAAGTGTTAATGAAAACAGTACTGATGCGATAAGAAAAAGTTTTATTTTTCCGTTTTTCATTCTCTCTCCTGATTTCTAAAGTTGACCGTTCTTTAAATAGAATCAGGACATGCATAAAGCATGTCCTGATAAAGTCCTTACAGTTCGCAGTAGCGGTCTACATGCTTGCCGATGATGGCGATGCTATCCGCCCAGAATTTCTTGGTGCGGATATTGATGCCAAAACGGTCGGCCAGTTCTGCCGCGCGGTCTTCGCCTGTGGAAGCAAGCAGGTTCTTGTAATCAGGCACAAAGTCTGCGCCGCGTTTTTGGTAAATGGCATATAGCCCGGTTGCAAACAATAATCCGAATGCATAGGGATAATTGTAGAAGGAGAATCCGCTGTTGTAGTAGTGCGGTTTCCAAGTCCACATGAATTTTTGTAGATACTGCTCGTCGAGGCCGTCACCGTACGTGGCTTTTTGCGCGCGTTCCATGATGTCGTTCAAGTCATCCGCGGAAAGTTCGGATTTTTCGCGGCGTTCAAAAACTTTCTTTTCAAAGAGATAGCGTGAGTAAATATCAACAATCACCGCGGAAGCGTTACTGATCTGAGCTTCCAATACCGCCAGTTCTTCCTGCGGATCGGTCACCTGTGACAATACGGCTTCAGTAACGATCGTCTCACACATAATGGACGCTGTCTCAGCCAATGTCATCGGTGTGGATTGTTGCAGCTGGGTCTTGTTTGCCTGATATGCGCATTCATTGTGGAAGGCATGCCCAAGTTCGTGTGCCAGGGTGCTGACCTGATCGAACGAGCCGTCAAAGTTGCTGAGGATGCGGCTCTCCTTGACTCCCGCTACTCCCATGCAGAATGCGCCGCCGCGTTTTCCGTCGCGCTGTTCGGCATCGATCCAGTTGTTGTCAAAAGCCCGTTGGGCGAATGCGCCTAATTCTGGGGAGAACTTATTGAAATTACTGACGATGAAATCACGTGCTTCTTCGAAGGAATAAACCTTGTCGGTCTTGCCCATCGGAGCGGATACATCCCACCACGCGAGTTTTTCCTTGCCGATCAATTTGGCTTTATGTTTGAAATATTTCCTGAACATCGGGAAGGAATCTTTCATCGCGCTGAGCATGGCATTAAGCGTGGCGCGGTCCATGCGGGCAAAGTCAATGGATGAGTGCAGAGCGTCTTCACGTCCGCGTTTTTTATTGAGGGTCAGCGCTTCACCCTTGACCCCGTTCATGCAGGCCGCCAATGTCTCTTTGACTCCCTCCCAGGCGATATTCTCCGCTTCGTATCCGCGGCGGCGGGTTGGTTCATCGGGATGCGAGCGCAGATTGATCAGCGCGGGCATGGGTAATTTCTCAGTTTTTCCACCCAGTTCAAAGTCAACTGAAAGCTGCGAGGTTAATGTTCCCTGCAATTTACCGAAGGCATTGCCTCCGCTCAGGGTTAATTCTGTAGCGAGAATTTCCTCAGCTTCGCTCATCAGGTACCTGGATTGTTCAACACTTTCGTTGAGTGTGAACTCATGCGCTTTTGCAGAAGCGTTCATTTTTGCGGCTTTCTTCACTGCGGCTTTGCCCAGCTTGCCGACCCATGCCTGGAATTTGGTTTCAAGAATGTTGGCCTGGACAGACATCTGTTCAAATTCCGATAGTGCGCGCATGGCTTCTTTGTTGCGCGAGTCTGTGGTGACGAAAGAATAAATAAAGGCTCTGATGGTGCCGGCCAGTTCGAAAAGCGCATTGAAGCGGTCTACAGATTCTCCGAGCAGTTTGCCCAGCTTCTTTGGGTCGGCTTTTGAATCTGCCTTGCTGGCTTTCTTGAAAAATACTTCCATTTCATCCAGCATGGATTTGTACTTTTTGACGGATGCTTTAAATTCTTTGGATTCGAGAGAGGGGAAGACGTTGGTCATATCCCAACGGGTTGCGGAAATTGTCATGACTATGCTCCTGTAAAAGTAATATGGAGGTAGTATACCAAAGGCCTTTGGGAACTTCCTTGCTTGCTAATTCATCTTTAACCCTATACAATGAATTTAGACTACGGAGGTGTTTTATGAAGCAAGACCGTTTTTTGACCGGTATTTTGATCGGAATTGGTTTGCTCATTCTGGTTGCGGTTGCATTGTTCTTCATGCGGCAGGACGAGAAGAAGTTTCTAACAGAAAAATCACCCTACGCGGCAACATACAACTATGTACTGGCTGTCACCAACCAGGATTATAAAGCCGCCTATGCATATCTCGCCGATAAAGAACACAAACCCACCTATGATCAGTTTAGACAATCTTTCTTTAGCGGAAACGTCAATTCGGATAATGTCGGCGTGAATGTAGGCGAGGCTGATGTGAATGGTGATGAAGCCTTTGTGGACCTAACCCTGGTTTACGCTTCCAGTGATCCGTTTTCAGGCGGCTATAACAACACAGACCGCGCTCAACTCGTCAAACAGAATGGTGAATGGAAACTGGTCTATATGCCCTATAACTTCTGGGCGTATGACTGGTATACGGAACCGATCAAGCCGTAAAGACAATATGTCATTGCGATGGGCAGGATCGTGTTGCAATGATTGGAGGAAGTAATCATGAAAACCATTCGAAGACTGTATTTTTACGCGGTCGCTTTTATTAGCTTTGAAGTGGTGCTGTGGGGATTGATCGGTCTGATCCGTTCCATTATCAATCCCGATCTCGTCACCAACAACGCGCAGGCATTGGCGCAGGCGCTTTCGCTTATTTTGGTGGGTGTGCCAATTTTTCTGATTCACTGGTTATGGGCACAGCGCACGTCCGCCCGGGAAGAGGAAGAAAAAAATGCCACTCTGCGCGCTGTCTTTTTATATGGTGCGCTTCTTGCCACGTTGATCCCTGTGGTACAAAATTTACTCGCGCTGATCAACCGCGCCTTTCTTGGTGTAGTCCGAATATCTTATGAACGCGCCTTATTAGGAGGGACTCAAAGCTGGCCGGACAACTTGATCGCGATCACGCTTAACCTTTTGCTGGCTGCTTATTTCTGGAGCATTTTACGCGCGGACTGGTCCACCCTGACGGACACCGAAAACTTCAAAGATATCCGCCGCCTATATCGTTTTCTGTGGGTGTTGTACGGCCTGTTGATGGTCATCTTTGGCGCACAGCAGATCTTACGCTACATTTTCTATATCCCAACCGGTGTGATCGGGATGATGGGACGCGAGACATTTATCAACGCGACGGCATTACTCATCATCGGCGCTCCGATTTGGTCCATCGCCTGGCGCATCTTGCAGGACGCTTTAGCTGATCCCGATGAAAAGGAGTCTCTCCTGCGCCTTGGCATTCTCTATCTGCTTTCACTGAGCGGAGTCATCGTGGTGCTCACTTCTGGCGGAAACTTATTTTATATACTGCTAAATCGCTTATTTGGCGAACAGATGGTTTCGAGTGATTTTATTCAAAAAATCGGCGGACCCATTTCGCTGGGATTGCCCTTCGGCGTGATGTGGGCGTATTACGGCAACTGGCTCAATCAGCAAATTGGTTTTGAGCCGCAACTCCCACGCCGCGCAGGAATGATGCGTATTTATTTTTACATCCTTTCTCTTTTAGGCTTGATCGCAGCTTTTATTGGATTGGCTTCTCTGTTCTCATTTTTGATCGATTTTGGGGCGGTCGATTCATCCCTGAACAGCAGCGGGGTTCGGCAAGCTTTGACAAGCGCTCTCGCCATTCTCGCGGTTGGCTTGCCGCTTTGGCTCAAGTCATGGCGTCCTCTGCAAACGGATGCTCTGACCGAAGGTGATGTTGGCGATCACGCCCGCCGTTCCATTATCCGCAAGGTATATTTGTATCTTGTACTGTTTGCATCTGTGATCGGTGCCATGGTATCTGCCGGGACTTTGATTTTTACGCTGATCAATGCCCTTCTGGGCGGTGATGCCCCGGGTTTTATAAATTCTATCCTCAATAGTCTGCAAACTTTGATCCTGTTTGTTATTTTGTTGACCTATCATCTGTCGGCTTTGCGAAAAGACGGTGCCGTGCGTGCTGATGCCTTGGAAGCCAGACAGGAGCAATTTGGTCTATTGGTTTTTGATCATATGAATGGCAAATTTGGTGAATCAGTTAAAGCGGCTTTCATGAAACATGCTCTCAAAGTCCAGATAACAGTAGTGAATTTAAATGAAAAAATTCCTGACGATATGCATCCCAATGCTGTTGTGCTGTCAGGGTCTGTGGCTGTGAATACGCCCGAAAATGTCGAGGTGTGGATGCGTTCATTTAACGGGAGCAGGCTCATCGTCGCGGATGATGCGGCGGGGGTCTATTGGCTGAATGATCTTGGGCAGGCGGCTGAATCAGTGCGCATCCTGGCTGAAGGGCAGAAACTCCCCCCGCAATCAGCAGCCAGAAATACATCAGTATGGACCACGGTCGCGTACGTTTTTGCGGCGTTATTCGCTTTACAGTTGGTGTTTATACTGATCACCTTGGGTATATCGCTGGTCACTGGTTTTTAAGTTTTCTACTAGATTTCAACAAAGAACGGGCAGAGTCTCTGTCCGTTCTTTGTTTTTATTTTGGTCGTTTGTTTTTTAGTGATATACTTTTGAAAAATTCAACTTTATGATCGAGGGCGATAACCTATGAAAGTAACTGTCCTTCAAGAAAATCTGGCACGCGGTTTAAGTGTTGTCTCTCGCGCTGTTTCACCGCGCAGTACGCTTCCCGTTCTCTCCAATATTTTGATCGCGACTGATGAAGGCCGTTTGCGGCTCTCTGCCACCAACCTTGAGTTGGGTATCACTTGTTGGATCGCGGCGCGTATTGATGAAGAAGGCTCAACAACCGTGCCATCGCGTACTTTCGGCGATCTGGTAAATACATTACCTGGCGATCAGGTGCAGTTAACCCTCGACGTGAAAACGCAAAGCCTGCATGTAAAGGGTGGGTCATCAAATAACGATATCAAGTGTATTGATGCGCAAGAGTTCCCTCCTTTGCCTGTTCCTGAAATGGATGGCGCCGTGCAGTTGAATGTGGCTGATTTCAAAGAGATGATCCAGCAGGTGGCTTTTGCTGCGTCGACAGATGAATCCCGCCCGGTGTTGATGGGTGTGTTACTGCATGTAGAAAAAGACAAGGTCACGATGGCGGCGGCAGATGGTTTCCGGTTGTCAGTCCGCAAGGCCTTGCTTTCACAACCCGTCCCGCAACCCATTAATGTCATCATCCCTGCCCGCGCGTTAAATGAGTTATCGCGTGTGGCTTCTGACAGCGAAGAACCCATTTATATGGTTGTTCCCAAAAATCGCGGACAGGTCTTGTTCCGTGTGAAGGATGTTGAAGTTGTCTCCCAATTGATCGATGGGACATTCCCCGATTATCAACAGATCATTCCGCGCAATTACAAATCACGCACTTTAGTTTCCACCGCCTCATTGCTTAAGGCTTGCAAACAGGCTGAGATCTTTGCCCGTGAAGGTTCGAATGTCGCCCGTTTTGATATCAAGCAGTCCAATGGCGAAATGCAGCCGAGCGAAGTTGAAATCTCTGCTGTATCCGAAGAAACTGGCAAGAATGAAACCATCGTTGAAGCTACAGTTGACGGCGGCAGTGTGTTGATCGCCTTCAACGTAAAGTTTCTGCGCGAGGCATTGGAAGTCATCAAGACTCCGAATGTTGCGCTTGAAACCTCTGCGGCGAATGCGCCTGGTGTAGTTCGCCCGGTGGGTGACGATAACTTCTTGCATGTCATTATGCCGATGCATTTGGGATAGGATAAAAAATGAAAACGTCGAGCCCAAGAGCCCGACGTTTTTTTTGTTGCCTTATTTATAGAACAAATGTTCTATTTATAAAACCATTAAAACATGCAAAACTATATCTGCAGAGAAGTGTGCGATCATTGCCGATTCAAGTCCGTGTTTTTGATAGAGCCAGCCAAACATTATGCCACCTATTGAGTTCAGCAGCACAGTCCGAATCATAACAAGCGTTGTGATCGGAATGATCGTTGCGACAGCTGGTAAATGTCCAAGACCAAACAAGATTGCCGCAAGAATATTTGCCATCCAAAATATTATATTTGTTGGCTTTCCATCTTTTGTTTTGTTGATGAATGAACCCAGCCATGCCAACAATGACATTACAAATAAGCGCAAGAGAATCTCTTCTGCAATGCCTCCATAGAATGATGCAAGGAAACCTTTCCATGCGGCTGGTTGAATAGTTAGATTAAGTGCATTTGCTTTCTCTCCGAGTTCTTGAATTAATGCGGGTTGAAAGATGTAAGTATCAAGTCCAATGATAAGCACAGACGCAAGAATACCCAACCCAATACTGATCGGTAAAAATGCGCGTACTTTGTTGAGTGCTGATTCACCTCGAGCAATAGCATCCAGAACGGGAGTCCCAAGCCCGATGCGCTTTGCAAGGAGCATTCCTAAAAATGTGCAGACCGCGAAAAGCAATCCGCTTTGAAGGACTTGCAATGTAATTAAAATTGGGAATGGAATGGGCAGATCCAGTTGTTCAAGAACTCCAGATTGAAGTTCAAGTGTGTATGGCAAAATTGCGATGGTCGCAATAAATGATGCAATCCAAAGCATAAAAAATACACGCCAATTAATAATGTTTTTCATATTGTTCCTTTTCTGCTTGTGCAAGCGCTTATACAGCAGGTGTGGTAATTGTTATCCAGGCATCGAGCGAGATCGTCTTGTTTCGCGTGTCAATGGACGTTTTGCGACTATGGTCACCTTGCCGCTTCCTTCGGGGGTATAGACGTGAGTCACTTCCCAGCCTTCACTTCCCCAATCATTTAGCATCGCCTCAATATTGTCGTCCTTGGTTCCAAAGATACTACCGATGGTCTGTACGCGGTATTCCCATTGTTTGAATTCTTCTGTCATTTTAGCCTCCTACAATTTTGCGACTAACGCACTGCGTTTGAATTTTTTCACGCTGATGTAAATCAACGCCGCATCCACCAGCCAGATGATCGTACCAATTATCAGCGTAGTACCAATTCCAAGAAACAGGACGCCGCTAACCTGTCCAGCTACGAGCCCGAGCACAAGCACCACCAGCGATGCGCTCATCTGGTAGGCTTCCATGAATGTGCGTACGCGGGATGAGATCAGCACCGTTGCGGAAATTCCCAGTACTGCCAGCGCAGGAGTCATCCACAACATTAGAGGCCACCAAGTGGGCAGCGGAAACCAGATGCTCCCAAAGAGAGGATAGCTGGCAACATTTACAACAATAATGTACACCACATAGGTGATCCAGGACAAACCTATTGCAGGGATGACTGCCGCGAGTACCTTGCCTAGGAACAATTCCATGTCACTGGTCGGCGTATAAAGCAGGGCTTCCATTGTTTTTCGTTCGCGTTCTCCCACAAATGAATCTGATCCGATCACCGTTGAAAACATCAACGGCATGACGAGAAACAATGGCGCCAGCATGAATCCTGCCATATAAAGCACGAACATCTGCTCCAAACTTTTTCCTTCAAACAGCACTTGTAGTGCGGGCGGCATGGCGCGCAGCATCCCATCCAGATCGCCCAACTCTCTTTGCACATCCTCAACGGGAATCACCTGCGGCAAAATGATGAACATCAGCGGCATGAAGACCGCGAATACCAGCGGCACCACGATCCCGGGACCCCAGGCCATCTTGTTCTGACTGACTTCCTTCAAATCTTTTTTGGCAATCGTCCATATCGAACGCCAGTTCATTTCTCACCTGCCTGCAAAGAAAAATAAATATCTTCCAGTGTGTAGTCACGCGGATTGACTCTGAGGATGGACGCTCCCTGCCCCGTCAAATGTTGCACGACCTGCGGGATCACTTCCTCGTTTTCGACTTGCGCTTGCATCGTCTTGCCCTGACCTGTGATCTGTATCACACCGCGTAGAGTTTTGAGTGTCTCTGTGACAGTTTCTGCAGGCGTCTCCCAAAATGTGATATCCACCCAGGTGACTGGCCACAACTTACGTGTCAATTCCTTGAGGCTGCCCATCGCCAGGATACGTCCCTTGTTCATCACGGCCACTCGGTCACATAGACGCTGCGCTTCGAGCAGGTTGTGCGTCGCCAGCAGGATCGTTTGCCCGCTGCGTTGACTGAGGCTCGCGATCAATTCGTTGACCTGTTGTGCCGCCTCGGGATCCAAACCCGAAGTTGGTTCATCCAAAAATAAGAGTGGCGGCTCATGGATAAGAGCACGTGCCAATGCCAGGCGCTGCTTCATCCCTTTGCTGTAGGTTTCCACCTTGTCGTTCACACGATCTTGCAGGCCGAAGAATTCCAAAATATCCAGCACGCGTTGCGAGAGTTTTTCCGCGGGGATACCCGCCAGTGTGCCGAAGAACTCCAGGTTTTCCCGCGCCGAGAGCCGTTCATATAGGGATGGAGATTCCGTCAACACGCCCGTTTGCTCACGGATGCGTTGTCCGTCCATTAAGGGATCCAGCCCGAAGACCCGCGCCGTTCCGCCCGACGGCGGCAGGATGCCGTTCAACAAGCGGACCGTTGTGGTCTTGCCCGCGCCGTTGGGGCCGAGCAGCCCAAAGACCTCGCCCTGTTTCACGTGAAACGTCATTCCATCCACGGCGCGGTTCTGCCCGAAGATACGTTCCAGCCCGTTGACTTCAACAATATTTTCCATGGATTTTATTGGCCTTTTGTTTCGCGGCGATATAACACGTATGAGTAAATCACAAGAAACAGAGTCGAGCCCATTATCGGAACGAACAGGAACCAGAATGCGATCATGCCGCCAAAGAGACCGCCGATGATGGCACATGCGCCTGAGACTACGAACAAGGTCGCACCGAGTTGATGGGTCTTATCCCATACATAGTCGCTGGATAGTGTCCACGGCGTGCGAATACCGATGAAGAAATTGCGCTTCGCTTTTCGCAGCAGGGATCCTATGGAGATGAACAGCACTCCCATGAAAGGCAGCATGGCTGAGCTCATCTTGAAATTTGTAAATCCGAGACTCCACGCCAAGGTCAAACCGTGGACGTAAAGCATAAATGCTATGATCAGCACGATGAAGACATTGAACGTTTCGCGGAATTGCGCGATATTGGCCTTCAACGGGTCAATGCCTGGCAAGACCAGGAATAGGACCAACATTCCCATTGTGACGAGAGGCATTAAGAACACACCCCAGAACTTTGGCATGGTCCCATCGACCTGGTCATTGGCGTTCCAGTGGGATGCTATTTGCTCTGGCAGCTGATCCCAGATCGCGAGTCCTGCGATGGTGGCAATGGTGATCAAAATTATTGAAATGATGGTGGTAGTTTTAGTAGTCATTTTATTTCTCCTTCTCTCTGTTTCACGTGAAACAAATTATTTTTCCTTGGGTAGGTTGTTCTGCGCCAGCGAGACCATTCCGCTCATCGCGCCGAGGTTCATTGAATCCACTGCCGAGGAGGGCACGATCACGAGCGCGCCTTTTTCCTTCAAACCTTCAAACAGCATGTTCATCGCACGCAGGTGCAGTGCGGTGGGGTTGTTGATATAAGCTTTCGAGGCTTCGGCGAAGGAGGCTGCGATCTGCTGCTCGGATTCACCGAGGATCACGCGGGACTGTCTTTCGCGTTCTGCCTGTGCCTGGCGGGACATTGCATTCTCAAGATCTGGCGGGATGATCACATCACGGATCTCGACCGACTGCACGGTCACACCCCAGGGAGTTGTTCTTTCGTCAATGATCTTTTGCAGGTCGGCGTCCATCTTGCCGCGGCCAACCAGAATATCTGCCAGTGTCATTTGACCGATGATCTCGCGTAACGCGGTCTGCGCAGCCCAGGAGATCGCAGAGTTGTAATCGGTCACTTCAAGCGCCGCCTTCTCCGCATCCCATACAACCCAGAACAGGACTGCGTCCACATCCACAGGCACTGTATCTTTTGTTAGGGTCTTTTCGGCAGAGAATGAAGTTACTGCCACGCGGTGGTCGATCCACATCACGGCGGTATCTATGATCGGGATGACCCAAAACAAGCCAGGACCTTTCAGCCCGATGAACTTGCCAAGGCGCAGGACTACAACTTTTTCCCACTGCGATGCGACTTTCATAGCAAACAAAAAGTATGTTCCAATGAGAGTCCAACCGAGCACCCAGGTTCCGATTATCGCATCTGGATAATTCCCATCTCCGATGATGGCTCCAATGATCCCGACGATCAGTAATAGGCCAAACAATGCACCTGCGATCGGCGAGATATGTTGTTCATCCTTTTTTGTGTTTCTTTTTTCGATTGCGGTTTTGATAAATTTTGTATTCATTTCTGCGTTCTCCTGTTTTTTTATTATTCACTATCGTTGGTTATTGCTTCTTTACTTATCTTCAATCTGTCTCTCACCATTTGGCTGACTTCGCGCTCTGAGAACCCCAGCCGAAAAGCCTCGCTGATGAATCGCTGGGTGAGGGCTTCCAGTGATTCCCGTCTTAGTCGTTCGTTGACTTCCGGGGGCGGGATTTCTGTGATGTATGTACCGCGTCCTTGTTGTGTTGAGATGATATGTTCTTCATCAAGGATGCGGTATGCCCGCGCAACCGTGTTGAAGTTGACTCTCAATTCCTGTGCCAGCGCGCGTACCGTTGGTAATTGGTCTCCGGGTTTTAGTATCCCGTTGACCAACTGGCTTTGGATTTGATTCACGATCTGTGTGTAGATCGGTAGCCCAGATCGAACATCTAATGATAGGGTGAGTTTCTTTTCTGTCATATGCATCCTTATGATTGTACTAATTGTATCATTGTAATAATTGTAGCACGCGGTTTCGTTTTGTCAAGTGGCGATTCTTTTAGCGAATAAACCAGCTTTCATATTGTGAGATGATGCGATTATTCATTTACAGTCCTCTTATGAATTTATGATTGTCTGCATGGTAGAATTCATTTGCATTACAAAGCACCGCAAAAACAAGTTGGACAGAATAATTATTTTTTACTGGCATCTTTTGCCCGAAAGATTAGTAAGTTCTGCAACAAGCGGTAATTAAAGGAGTCGATAAGATGGAATCAAAAACTGGAACATGGATCGAGAAGAAGGGTTTGGCCCAAATGTTAAAAGGCGGCGTCATCATGGATGTGGTGAACGCCGAGCAAGCCAAGATCGCTGAAGATGCTGGCGCCTGTGCGGTGATGGCATTGGAGCGCGTACCCGCTGATATTCGTGCGGATGGCGGTGTGGCGCGTATGTCTGACCCGGATATGATTTTGAAGATCATTGATGCGGTCAGCATCCCTGTCATGGCGAAGTGCCGCATTGGTCATTTTGTGGAAGCTCAGATCCTTGAAGCAATTGGCGTTGACTATATTGATGAGTCGGAAGTTCTGACCCCGGCTGATGAAGAGCATCATATCTTGAAGCATAACTTCAAAGTACCTTTCGTTTGTGGATGCCGAAATATTGGCGAAGCGCTGCGCCGAATTGGTGAAGGCGCAGCGATGATCCGCACCAAAGGCGAAGCTGGTACTGGCGATGTAGTGGAAGCTGTCCGCCATGCGCGCACTGTGATTGGCGCGATTCGTCAACTGCAAACCATGGGTGATGAAGAACTAATGACCTTTGCCAAGAATAACGGCGCGCCCTATGAATTGGTAAAAGAAGTTAAGGTGTCCGGCCGAATGCCTGTTGTGAATTTTGCCGCCGGCGGAGTTGCGACTCCGGCTGACGCGGCTTTGATGATGCAGCTCGGTGTGGATGGAGTCTTTGTTGGCTCTGGTATCTTCAAAAGCGGTGATCCTGCCCGCCGTGCCGCCGCCATCGTAAAGGCTGTGACCCATTATCAGGATGCGTCCATTCTGGTAGAAGTCAGCAAGAATCTTGGCGAAGCCATGGTTGGGCGCAACGTTTCGCAGATGCCTGAAAGCGAGAAGATGGCAGGGCGTGGTTGGTAATTTGATGTAGGCACGTAAATAGGTAGACAGGTAAACACGTGTCTGCTTGTCTACTTGTCTACTTATATACATAAATCATGAAAATCGGAGTACTCGCCTTACAAGGCGATTTTTCAGAACATATCTCCATGCTTAAAAGAATAGGTGTGGGGACAGTTGAAGTCCGTCTACCGAAACATCTTGATGGGGTAGACGGGTTGATCATTCCCGGCGGAGAATCCACCACGATCGGCAAGCTTGCTGTCGCCTACGATTTGATGGAACCGTTGAAACAGTTCGGTCAGCATAAGGCGATTTGGGGAACATGTGCTGGCGCTATCTTTCTTTCAAAAGATATAAATCGCAGTGACCAGCCTTTACTCGGATTGATGGATATAAAAGTCCAGCGCAATGCCTTTGGCCGCCAGGTGGATTCATTTGAAACCGATCTTGAAATTGATGAGTTAATGAAAGCCACAGGCACAGAGTATCCTTATCATGCTGTCTTTATTCGTGCCCCGTTGATTGAGTCAGTACATGGAAATGCCAAAATACTTTCCGCTCTGGATGATGGCCGCATTGTTGCTGCGCAGGAAGGTCACTTGCTTGCTACTTCCTTTCACCCCGAATTGACAAGTGACACGCGCTTTCATGAGTACTTTGTATCTTTAGCTCGTTAATGTGTCATTGCTTTGAATGAAAGTGTATCTCCTATCAACGACATAAAATTAATATGCCCATTCGTTCTCTTGACCTGTTAGACATCCCCATCATTACACGCTATCGAAACGACGTCATCACCCTCGATAGCGCGCGTGCCCTCACTCGCGGACATCCGCTTGGGGCGATGGGACTGCTTGCGTATGTTAACCCCGCCAGGCATTTATACGCCGCCATTGCAAACGGAGGGGACTCGGCCTTGCTGGGCGGAGTCATTCATACGCGCGGAGAAACATTTGCCAAACTGTTATACCTTGCGCCCGCTTCTCGTTTGGACGATCCCGAACTTCCACCTTTGCTCGAACACCTCGTAATCCAGGCCGGTGAGTGGAAGGCGTTCCACGTAATGGCGGAAGTTGATGAGTCGAGTCATATCTTTCCCGCACTGCGCACAGCTGGATTCTCCGTGTACGCATGGCAAAGACTCTGGGATGTGAGTCAGATCGAGAAAACAGAGTCAACTTCAAATCAAGGCTGGAGGCGCATCAATTCCCTGGATCTGCCCTCTGTGCAGAGTCTGCATTACCAGATCGTTCCGCCGTTACTGCATCCGGTTGAACCCGCGCCAAAGCGTGTGAGTGGATTTGTATATTCAGAGAACATGAAAGCTTATGCGAGTGTAACTTCGGGTATGTATGGCATTGTCCTGACGCCTCTTATTCATCCCGATGAAAATAATGTCAGCGAAAAGATCGCAGCGCTGGTCGCCAATCTTCCCGACCGGAGGGGACGGAAAGTTTATTTGTGTGTGCGCTCATATCAGACATGGCTTGAGCCGGTGCTGGAAGACCTTGGCGCGCAGGCGACTCCGCGTCAGGCGGTGATGGTGAAACATCTTGCCCGTTTGATTCAGGAAGGTCAGGCGGTGCGCTCGGTTCCAGCGAATGTCAACATACAACCTTCGCGCATCAGTAGAATGGATATTGAAGAGTAATGATCAAAGCATTGATATTTGATTTTGACGGCTTGATCCTCGATACCGAAACGCCAGAAGTTCTGGTTTGGCAATCCATTTATAAAGAACATGGATTTGAATTGCCTGTGCAGGAATGGGAGAAAACGATCGGCGGATATGGACTCTCGAATTTTGATCCTTCACAACATCTCTCGCTTCTCGCATCGGGACGACTGGATCCTGTTTCTTTGAGATCCCGCTACCGAAAAGAATCGGACGAGATCATTCATGCCAATCCTATTTTGCCCGGCGTGGTTAATCTGATCGAACAGGCAAAGCGATCTAATGTACAAGTTGCAATTGGTTCCAGTTCGCCGCATTCATGGGTGGATACGCATGCAAAACGACTGGGTATATTCGATTATTTTGACCAAATCATTTGTCAGGATGACGTCCCGCCTGGCAGGACAAAGCCCAACCCGGATATCTACCTCAAGGCGCTGGAACAGCTCAACGTTAAGAAAGATGCGGCTGTCGTTTTCGAAGATTCTCCCAATGGCGTATTGGCAGCCCGCCGTGCGGAGATCTTTGTGGTGGCAGTGCCAAATCCATTAACCGAAAAGATGGGAGTGTCGGGCGATATCACAGTTCCTTCGTTGGCTGGTCTATCTATGCAGGAATTGAACGTATGTCTTCACGACGCAAAAAATATATAAAATTCTTATTTTTCATGCTTGTTCTTTGGGGGATGTTGATTTCTTGTTTGAAAACCCCTCTGACCGAAATTCCTCTTACGCCCACGAATGTGGTAATTCCCACCCAAACATTTACACCCGCGCATATCCCCGAAACAATTCCAATTGAAGATGGTCCGTTAAAAGAGTCTGTTATTGCCGCAGGGGACTATTTGGCGCGTCAGCAGCTTGCGAATGGCGAACTTTCCTATCAGGTAAATTTTTTGAGCGGAGAGCGGGCTTACTCCCCATCCACGATCCGCTTGATTGAAGGGACGGGATCGCTTTTTACTGTATGCAGGGTTTCAGGCGAGATAAGATTTTGTAATGCAGGAAACCTTGCGCTTGAGCATTATCTTGAATTTTTGGTGAGCGATCCAGGAAAATTCAAGGGAACCTGTCTATATACAGAAGGCGCCTGTCAATTAAGCGGTTCCGCCCTGACGGTGGATGCCATTTATAAACGCTGGCAGGCGACCAGCATTTTTTTTCTTAAGGATCAAAACCTGCTGAATACGGCTATGAATCTTGGGTATTTTATTGTATCCATGAGAAAGCCTGATGGCGGCTTCTATCATGCGTTTGACCCTCATTATGCGGGGACAGCTAACCCTGATTATTACTTGGCATTCTCTTCCAGTGAGGCATTACTGGCGCTTCTGGAACTTTATGAAATGACGGGGAATGAATTTTGGCTGAAGCAGGCGCGTGAGGTCAATGCCTATATGACCACACAACCGCTCACAGAGGATCACTGGCATGGTCATGCATTTCGTATGATGTCACGCCTGGACAAATTAAATAAGATGGATTTGACTTACGCAGTTGATATTGCAAATACGATCATTGCGGGACAGGTCCGCTCTCTGGACCCGAGGAATACAAGCGGTTCAACCGCCGCAAAAATTGAAGCACTGGCTTCTATTGCTCAATCGTTATTTCTTTCAGGCGAGGAACATGAATGGCTTGACCCTGAGATCGGAGCTTTTATTGATTTCGTGGGAGCACGTCAATTGCCGAAGAACAATTGTAATTGGGACATCAGCAACGATATGATTATGAAATATGGCGGCGGCATCTTCAGCAGTTGTGAGGACGCCTCGATCCGTATTGACAGCCTTCACCACTGGATCAACGGTGCGACCGCATATCTAGAATATCAGAGCGTGATAAAAGTAAGGTAACACGCAGAATTTATTGATCATTTGCGTGATACACTTATTACCAGATTTTAGAGGTTTTGACGTGTTAGCGAAAAGGCAGATTCCCGATTCTGTCCGCGAAAACTTAACAAGGAGATTTATTATGAGTATCGGAAAAATCAAATGGCAATCTGTTGTTTCCAAGTATGCATACCCGGAAACATGGCGAAGCCTGTGGCAGGTTGTGAACTCAGTCATCCCATTCTTTGTGCTCTGGTACCTGGCGTATCGCAGTCTTGAGGTTGGATATTGGCTTACGCTCTTGATCACCATCCCTGCTGCGGGATTTATGGTGCGGATGTTCATCATTTTTCATGATTGTTGTCACGGGTCATTCTTCAAGACGCCGCTCGCCAATGATCGTTTGGGATTATTGCTTGGCGCAGCTGTCTGGACTCCGTATTTTGAATGGAAGCACTCTCATGCCATTCACCATGCCACTGCGGGCGACCTTGACAGACGTGGTGTTGGCGATGTTTACACCATGACCGTGGAAGAATATATCGCCGCCCCCTGGTATAAAAAATTTGGGTATCGGATCATGCGTAACCCGTTTATTTTGTTCACGATTGGCGCGACCATCGTTTTTGCGCTCACACATCGTTTCTGGACCTCGAAATCAGGCAAACGTGAACGCAACAGTGTGGTCTGGACGAATATGGCTTTATTCGCTTTTGTCGGGTGGACGGTCTATCATATTGGCTGGCAGGCTTATGTTCTGGTGGAACTGCCCATCCTGCTGATGGCTTGCGGTGCGGGCGTGTGGCTGTTCTATGTCCAGCATAATTTCGAGCCAACTTATTGGGAACGTCATAAGGATTGGGAATTCTTCAAAGCCGGCATGGATGGAAGTTCCTTCTACAAGCTTCCCAAGGTTCTGCAATGGTTCACGGGCAATATTGGTTTTCACCATATTCATCACTTAAGCCCGAAAATCCCCAACTACAAACTGGAGCAATGCCACAAAGAGAATCCGATCTTTCAGATCGAGCCGATCACATTCCGCGACAGTTTGAAATCCTTATACTTCCGATTATGGGATGAAAAGGAAAAGATGCTCGTCGGTTGGCGAGCAGTAAAAAAATATAAAATGAAAATGCAGATAGATCAATAGGTAAACAAAAAGAGACCGGTCGAAAAACCGGTCTCTTTTTGTTTATGTAAATTTGCATGAAAAACAAGGATAAATTCTACTAACTTGGATTAATTTATGATAAACTTCGCACATCGTTCAGGCTGGACGTTGAAATAATTTGGAGACGAGATGGAAAACAAGTTATATGTAGGCAACCTACCCTACGCCGCCAGTGAAGAGGATATCAAGACCCACTTCAGCAAGGCTGGTACAGTCACCTCCGTTGCGCTCATTATTGACCGCGCATCAGGCCGCGCAAAAGGTTTCGGTTTCGTGGAGTTGTCCACTGACGAAGAAGCCCAGAAGGCCATCAGCATGTTCAACGGCCAGGATTTCATGGGACGCAGCATTACAGTCAATGTTGCCCGTCCTCGTGAAGAACGCCCACGCAGTTTCGGTGATCGAAATCGCGGCGGTGGCGGCGGTAGACGCGATCGCTAGAAAAAAAACCAGCCCTGAACTTGAACAAAAATCAACAGCCTTGCAAAAGCAAGGCTGTTATCATTAACCCATGAAGCGAATTATCTTACTTGGCCCGCTCCTTTTTGCAATAACACTCGTCACGCTGACTATTATTCAATATGATTTCATGCGCGGACTTGGCTGGCATCCGCTCAATGACCCGACCTTTGATTGGCCCAGCGGACTCGCGCTCGGTCCATACGGGATCGTAATGACCGCGACCTTCATCATCAGCGGATTACTGATCGCCCTCCTCGCCATGCGCCTCAAAGCGGACCTCGAATCTGATATAACATCTCAAGCAGGATCAGCGCTTTTGGTTTTGTCCGGTCTAGCTCTTGCCTCCCTTGCATTCACCACCGATCCGACCATTCGCTCCACTCCGGCAACCTGGCATGGACGTATACACGATCTGTCGTTTGTTTTGCTTGGGCTGACCTTGTTTCCATCCATGATCACCCTTGGTTTTGCGTTTCGACAAAATGAAGCATGGCAAAAGTATTCAATTTATACCTGGCTGACGGTTATCCTTGTCATTCCCTCATTCATTCTAAAAGGGGTGTTTTTTTACATCTTTCTGTTTGCCATTCTATGCTGGATCGAATCCCTCGCGTGGAAGTTGAATTTTTCTCCAGCAGGGGCGACCCGCCCATAAAGAGCAAGCTATCAGATTAATTGTGAAGGGTCGCGCCTACTCTCTGATGTTTTTCCCATACCCCGCTTCCACTAGAATCTTTCCATCTTCGAATGCGGTCTTTCCGCGCAGTACCACTTTGCGGACTTTGCCTTTAACTTGCCAGCCTTCAAACGGAGTCCAGCCGCAGCGGGTAAATTGTTCTTCCGCTTTTATTTCATATACCGCGTTTTCATCAACCTCGACCCATGTTTCAGGTTGATCTGGCAGGTTAAAAATCTTTTTGGGGTTGGTGTACATTTTTTCAATAACTTGATCAAGAGTTAACTTGCCTTCGCTGACAGCAGTAAGGAGTAAAGGCAAAATGGTTTCCAGCCCGGGGAATCCAGGCGGGGGAGTAGCTGAATCTTTTTCTGCCACAGTATGCGGCGCGTGGTCAGTGGCGAAGCAGTCTATCACATCAAGGTTTTCCCAAAGCGCATCCACATCTTTTTGAGTTGCCAGCCTCGGGCGGACTTCCATTCGCCCCTCACTCTGCCCTCTCCCAGAGGGCGAGGATGAAGTCATAAATAAATGATGCGGACCAACTTCACAGGTGACTTTGAGTCCCTTTTCTTTGGCGGCTTTGATCAACAGAACTTCTTCCCTCAATGAAATATGAGCGATATGTACCGGATGGTCATAGATCGCAGAAAATAAAATCGCCGCCGCCATGCTGCGGCTTTCAGAGTGGGCCACAATGGGATATTTCTTTGGATACTTTTCAAAATGCGGCTGCCATAAGGTCATATCGTCGAGACGCAATTCTCCAAAAGTTGAGTCGAGATACATTTTGAGCCCGGCCGCTTTATCTGCAAGCGATGCGGCCATGCTCGCGTTATCCGGTCCTGCACCGACGAATTGACCATAGTCACAGCGAGCTTTTTGCTTCGCGGCATTTAAAGCAAGATCAAGCGTATCCGCGTCAAAAATGGGAGGTTTGGTATTAGGCATGGCCAATACCATTGTTATCCCGCCAGCCAGCGCGGCGGATGTTCCAGAATCAAAATCTTCTTTGTGAGTCGCGCCGGGTTCGCGCAAGTGGACGTGCGGGTCAATTAAGCCGGGGAGTTTGATCATCTTTCAGGGTTCCAGAATCAGGTGTCAGATTGAGTGATGAAGCGGATATAAAAAGGGATTGGGAACGGACTCCATTCCCAATCCCAAGTATACAATAAGTCTATCTGTGTTAATCGCCGCGTACTGCGGGGGCTTTGAAGATCAGGAAGATCGAGTTGATGAAGATGCCGATGATGGCGGCGAAGACGATGGCGGGGATTCCGTTCGGGAACAGGAACGGGATCTGGAAGGGGAAGACGCCATTTGCAAGCGCGAGATTTCCGCCGATGCCTGTGATGAGGATCACAGCGCCGACTGCGAGCTGCTTCGGGTCAAAGAGATTTACTTTTTCAGATTGGATGAGCGCGACGCCCTGCATGCCGATCACACCGAAGAGGTAAATGCTCAAGCCGCCGACGACTGCCGTGGGCATGGTGTTGACCAGCGCCACGAGTTTGCCGAAGAAACCGAAGATCATCGCCATACCGCCGGCCGCCATGAGCACCGCTGTGGAATAATTGCGGGTGATCGCCATCAGCGAGTTGTTCTCGCCGTAATTCGTGCCGGCGCATCCGCCGACCATGCCGACGATAATATCATCCGCGCCGTCTGCGACGAGGTTTAGGCCGATGAGTTCCTTGATGTTGTAAGGCTTGCGTCCCATTTCCGCGGCAAGCTCATCAATGTACAGGCTCATCTGGTAAAGGTGAGCGGTGGATTCAGGTACAGTGGCGATGAAGATCAACGCGATGCTCAGTGCCATGCCCCAGGCGGCAGGGTTGCCAAATGCGGGGAAGGTAAACTTGGGCAGTTCCAGCCACGCGGCATTGGCGACATTTTCAAAATGAACCAATCCAAATGGAATGGCGACGATGTATCCGAAGATCGCTCCGAGCAGGATCGGCAGCATGCCGATCAGTCCTTTGCCCTGCAGATAAACCGAGAAGAGAATGGTCGCGATCAATGTGATGAAAGCCACTGTCCATGTGGATGTTGCCACTTCAGGCGCGGCCCAGTTGCCGGCATTCCCGAGCGCGGCGTTCGCCAAAGCCACACCAATGACCATCGCCATCGAGCCTGTGATGATCGGCGGCAGGATGCGGTCCAATGCAGTCTTTCCGATGCGCATGATGAGCAGACCGATCAGAATTTCAAAGACGGCGGTCAGGATGATGCCCACCTGCACGATCTGCACACCTTCCGGACAATATGTCGCTGTGGAGTTGTAGCAATCGGGTGCGAACTTGCTCATGACCGTGATGATGACCGCGATATATGAAAATGACGAGCCATAGTACATCGGGATCTTGCGCTTGGAGACCAACAGAGCCACGATCGTGCCGAGCCCCGAAGCCAGCAATGTGATGCCGACATCGAACTTGGTCAGAATGGCGACCAGTACCGTGGCGGGGAACATCGTCAGGAATTGTTGGAAGCCGAGACTCAACATTGCGCCAATGGGAGGCGTGTCATCGGGCAAAAAGCCGAAGACCTTTCCCGACGTTTCCCTCTGCGCTTCAACCTGCTTCTGAACAACGGGTTGATTCTTCGCTGGTACCTTTTTCTTTGCTGCCATAACATTCTCCTCTTTCTGAAATGGGATACAAAAAAAGAGAGCCGCTGAAAAGCGACTCTCTAGTTCACAAATGAAATAACCGTTCCGAAGAAGTGATGATGATACAGGTCTTTGCCTTGAATTCCTTTGTGCATATTGTGCGGTATTTTACGCCGATTCGGAGGAGTGTCAAGAGGAAATCTAATTTTGTTGGAACAGGAACAGTCAAACGGTCAGAATTGAAGCGGGATGAAGTGACAATTGTCACTTAAGGTAAAAAAAGTCCACTGTTATAATCCGACAAAATTTCCAAAGGAGAAATTCAAATGGCATACACACAGGTAACGGTCCCCGCAGAAGGGGCGAAGATCACAATTGAAAATGGGAAGTTGAACGTTCCCAATAACCCGATCATCCCGTTCGTGGAAGGCGACGGCACCGGACGCGACATTTGGCGCGCCTCTGTCCGCGTTTTCGATGCGGCGGTCGAGAAGGCTTATGGCGGCACACGCAAGATCCATTGGATGGAAGTGTACGCCGGCGAGAAGCCCTTCAAGATGTTCCAGAGCTGGCTGCCCGACGAGACTGTTGAAGCCTTCAAGGAATTTTTGGTCGGCATCAAAGGCCCGTTGACCACACCGATCGGCGGCGGCATTCGTTCCTTGAATGTTGCGCTTCGCAAATTACTTGACCTGTACGTCTGCCAGCGCCCTGTGCGTTGGTACACCGGCGTGCCTTCCCCAGTGAAGCACCCCGAGCATGTGGACATGGTTATCTTCCGCGAGAACACCGAGGATATTTATACCGGTATTGAGTTCCAGTATGGCACTGAAGACAACACCAAGTTCATGCAGATGTTCAAGGAAAACTTCCCGAAGGAATATGCCAAGATGCGCTTCCCTGATACAGCCGGCATTGGCATCAAGCCTGTTTCCGTGGAAGGTACTGAGCGGCTCGTACGCGCGGCCATTCAATGGGCGCTGCTAAACAAACGCAAGAGCGTGAACTTCGTCCATAAGGGTAACATCATGAAGTACACCGAAGGCGCGTTCAAAGATTGGGGTTATGCGCTTGCCAAACGTGAGTTCCGCAATGAGATCGTGACCGAGCGCGAAACCTGGATCCTCGGCAACAAAGAAGCCAAAGCTGATTTGAGCATTGAAGACAATGCCAAGATGATTGATCCCGGCTTTGATATGATGAGCCCTGCCCAGCAGAATGACATCAAGGGCGAAGTGGAAGAAGCCATGAAGCTGTGGGACACCCACGGCGGTGGCAAGTGGAAGAAGATGCTTTTGATCAAAGACTCCATCGCTGATGTGAGTTTGCAGTTCACCCTCATCCGCCCGAAGGATTACGATGTGATCGCCACGTTGAATCTCAATGGTGATTATCTTTCCGATGCTCTTGCCGCGCAGGTTGGCGGTATCGGCATCGCTCCGGGAGCGAATATTAACTATGTGTCCGGTCACGCCATCTTTGAAGCGACTCACGGCACTGCGCCCAAGTATGCTGATCTCGATAAAGTGAATCCTGGCTCGGTCATCCTCTCCGGCGAGATGATGTTCCGCTACATGGGTTGGGGTGAAGTTGCCGACCTGATCGTCAAGGGTATGGAAGGCGCTGTCGCAGCCAAGACCGTGACTTACGACTTCGCCCGTCTGATGGACGGTGCGACTGAAGTCAAATGTTCCGAGTTTGGTGACGCGATCATCAAGCACATGTAATAAATAATTAGAGAATGTTGAATTCAAAAGTCGGAGCCAATTTGGTTCCGACTTTTATTTTGGGAGTATCATCACACTGGAAACGAACACACAACTTTATTTACAAGGAGAAAACAATGAACATCATCATAAATATCATTATCGGTATCGTAGCTCTTTTGCATGGTTACTTCCTCATCCTTGAAATGTTCTTATGGGAGAAGCCTGCCGGACGAAAATCTTTCCGCACAACTGCGGAATTCGCTTCACAGTCCAAAACACTGGCGGCGAATCAAGGGCTGTATAACGGTTTCCTTGCAGCGGGGCTGGTCTGGGGAATTTTTGCGGATGATGCTGTGAAAATTTTCTTCTTAAGCTGTGTGATTATCGCCGGTCTGTTTGGCGCATATACTGTCAGCAAGAGAATATTTTATATTCAGGCCCTGCCCGCGTTGATTGGGCTCGTGCTTCTTTTGGTGGCGTGATGGAGTGCGGACTTCAGTCCGCAAAGCTAAAAGGCAGGCTGAAGCCTGCGTTCCAGTAGCAAGTTAAAGTCGGGCTGATCGTGTCCCGGCTTTTTGATTCCTCAATTACTATGACTACACTCCGCGCAATCCATGACAATTATCACTAACCAAAAAGGGGATAAAGACTACAATAAATCTCGAATTGATGGATTCATCTTATTCCGCAAGGAGAAGAACAGCCAATGGAAGTCTATAATCATGATCTGATCATTTTGGGCACCGGCTTGGCAGGTTTACGCGCCGCGCTGGAAGCCTCAAAACAAAGCAAAGGGGAGTTGGACATTGCTTTGGTCTCGAAATTACAACTGATGCGTGCGCATTCCGTGGCGGCTGAGGGCGGAACTGCCGCTGTCATGCGCCAGGATATGGGCGACAGCTACGAACTGCATGCCTGGGACACGGTCAAAGGTTCTGACTTTTTGGCTGACCAGGATGTTGTGGATTTCTTCGTGCATGAGATGCCGAAGGAAATTCTGCATCTCGATCACTGGGGCATTCCCTGGTCTCGGACGGAAGAAGGTCATATCGCACAGCGTCCGTTCGGCGGGCATACATATCCGCGTGCAGTCTTTGCTGCGGACAAGACGGGTCACCTCGAAATGCAGACCCTGTACGATACCCTGATGAAGCACACCAAAAAGATCAATCGCTACGATGAAGGCTTTGTCACATCCATCCTCATCGAAAACGGACGATTTGCCGGCTTGACCATGATCGACATGATCAATGGCCGCTTCGTGCTGATCCGCGGCAAGGCGCTCATTCTTGCGACGGGCGGGGCTGGTCAGATCTTCGGGTTCACCACCTACTCTGAAACAGTGACCGGTGACGGGCTGGCGATGGCCTATCGTGCCGGGCTGACGCTCAAGGATATGGAATTCATTCAATTCCACCCGACGGGACTTATCCCGAGCGGCATTTTGATGACCGAAGCCTGCCGCGGCGAAGGCGGAACATTACTTAACTCAAACGGTGAGCGTTTCATGGGGAATTACGCTCCCTCCAAAATGGAACTCGCGCCGCGCGACATGGTCTCCCGTTCAGAGATGACCGAGATCGAAGCAGGCCGCGGCTTCCCCGGACCTGAGGGTCTGGACTACATCCATTTGGATCTGCGCCACCTTGGCAGGGCAAAACTACTCGAACGCCTCCCGCTCATCCGTGAAGTGACCATCAAACACATCGGGCTTGATCCAATTGACAAGCCGATCCCGATCCGCCCTGTGGCGCATTACACCATGGGCGGCGTACATACCGACATTAAGGGGCATACACCCGTCGAGAATATCTGGGCGGCAGGTGAAGTATCCTGCGTTTCATTGCACGGCGCGAACCGACTCGGCGCGAACTCCACGGCGGAATGCCTGGTATGGGGACGTGTGGCGGGTGAGGAAGCGGCGCGTTATTGTGAGTCTGCGTCGATGCCGGAAATGCCGAAGACGGCCGATCAGGAATGGGCGAAGATCGAAGCTCTGATTAAGTCCAATGGAACCGAGGATCATTACCAGATCCGAAAAGAGTTGAGAAAGAATCTCGATGCCACGATGGGTGTCTTCCGCACAGGCGAGCAGATGGAAGCGGGCTTGAAGAAGATCCGCGAATTGAAGGAGCGCTACAAGTCCATTTCGTTGAAGGATAAGAGCCTGCGCTACAACACCGATCTTGAGCGCGCCGTCGAAACTGGATTCATGATCGACGTGGCGGAAGTTGCCACGCTTGGCGCATTGACGCGGACTGAATCACGCGGCGGTCATGCCCGTCGCGATTACAAAGTCCGCGATGATGAGAATTGGTTGAAGCACACCATGGCGAATTACACCGAAGCTGGACCGAAACTTAGTTACAGCAAAGTGGATATTTCAATGTGGAAGCCTGTCGAAAGGAAATATTAATCATGGCAAACAAACCTACTGCTTATAACAATAGACTCGGACTCAAGGGCTGGGTGTACGCGGGCAACTATACATTTGAACGCTATCTGTACATTGGCCATCGCCTTTCGGGGCTGGGATTGATCTCTTACATGGTCTTGCATATCATCGAGACTGCGAATCGTATGCGCGGCGAGGAAGCCTGGGCGGCGTTGATGGGATTGTTCGCATCGCCTGTCTTCAAGATCGTCGAATATTTACTTTTTGCGGCGGCAGTTTTCCATGCGATGAACGGCGTGCGTCTGCTGCTGGTGGAACTTGGTTTCTTTTTGGGCAAGCCGCAGGAACCTATCTTTCCATATAAATCATCGGTTATGAAGCATCGACCTTTGACGTACATCATCATGCTGCTGGCTGGGCTGCTGATGGCGCTGGGCGGTTCGAGCTTGTTCTTCGAGTAGGAGATATCTCATGCGTGAAACTCGTTTATGGTCTTTACATATTCTGGTCATTCCAGTCATTGCAATTTTGCTTGGCATGCATTTCGCTGTCCAGCACTATGCGCCCGTCTTTTACGGGATGAGCGTGGAAAAGGCGCGTGATTTTGCGACGATGATCGAACGCGGCAAAAGCACGGCTCAGTTCGTTGTGTATATCCTCCTGCTTGCCGCGGGTCTGTATCACGGACTGTACGGCACGCGCGGAATCATCCGCGAATTACCGCTTTCGCCTGTAATGGTGAAGGTTGTGGATTGGGGCATTTTATCGGTTGGCGTACTTATGTTTGCACTTGGCACCTACGTTACCTGGTGGACGTTCGTCCACCCTGGAGTATGAGATATGACTGACACAAAACAAATCACATTTCGCATCCGCCGCTATGACCCTGATGTGGATACCATTCCGCATTGGGAGGAACATAAACTGAATGTCCCGGATGGCATGACCGTGCTCGAGGCTTTGCACGAGATCAAAGCGGAACAGGCGCCGACTCTGGCGTGGCGTTCCTCCTGCCGTATGGGCGTCTGCGGTTCATGCGGAATGTTCATCAATCACCTGCCGATGCTCGCCTGCCAGACCCAGGTGCTGCATTTGGAAACTGATGTGGTCACGATCGCGCCGCTGCCGAACTATGACAACGTTAAAGACCTTGTCCCGGATTTGGAGCCGCTCATTCAGAAGCATGCCGCGATCAAACCGTTCATCATCCTCAGCAACTCAAAGGAAATTGACGAGCCGACGGGCGAGTTCATCCAGACTCCCGAACAGCGCGATGAATACAGCCAGTTCACCTTCTGCATCAAATGCGGATTGTGTCTCGCGGCCTGCCCCACTGTCGCAACAGATCCGCTCTTCCTTGGACCTCAGGCTTTGGCGCAAGCCTACCGCTACACCGTCGACAACCGTGACTGCGGTCTGCAAGAGCGGCTCGAAGCCATTGACGCATTCCACGGACCGTATCAATGTCACATGGCGGGCGCGTGTTCTCAGGCCTGTCCCAAAGGCGTTGACCCTGCCTTCGGCATTCAACTGCTCAAGCGCACATTGGTGTTGGACAGTATTGGATTCGGCAAAAAGAAATCATCTGTTGCGAAGGTCATGCCTTTGGCGGATATCGTGAAGCAGATCGAAGAGTTCGCTCCGCCGCCACGCACCGTGTAAGAGAGTGTTGATAAGCCGTATCTTTGATGATGCGGCTTTTTTTTGTTGACCAACTGGCGTTTCACCAGTGACAAGGGTAAAATACTGCCTTGTGCTTGAATAACAAACAAAATACTTCACCTAGGAGAATGCAATGGGTTTGAATAGAAATGTTCCCCTTTCCACGGCTCTGCGGTACAAAGGACAGGGTCCCTACCTAACCTTTATTCTGCATCGTATGGGCGGCGCGGGAATGGCGATTTTTGTGACCATACATGTCCTTGCCACGTTCGTGGAAAAACAGGGGTGGGCCATTGGGGATTTCATCAATGATATTTACATGAGTCCGCCTTTTCAGATATTCATTTTGTTCTGCGTGCTATTCCATGTCATCAATGGAATGCGCATCAGCATCCTTGACCTGTTCCCCCAGAAATTGATCCCCTATCATCGTCAGGCGATCATGATCGAATGGGTGGTGTTCATTGTGATATTTGGATTCGCCGCGGTCAGCGTGATCACGACGGCAATCGGGAGGTTGTAATGAGCCAGACTCGAACCCTTCCCATTTCAAAACGCGGAATGAGCTTTGAAACATTCATGTGGGCATTCACACGTTTAACCGCGTTGGGCATGTACTTTTTTATTTTTGTCGGCGTGGTTGGCGCCATTATGATGGGCGCGATCAAAGATATGACCTTTGTGGAAGTGATCCGCTGGGCGTTGGTCAGCAACCCCGGCCACGTGGAATATACCAATGTGCCAGATATCGCTCCCTGGGCAGGCGCCTTCTGGCGGGCGGTCGCGAGCGGCATGTTCCTTACCGCATTGGCTCACGGCATTCACGGTGTAATCGTCATCTTTGATGATTATGTCGCCACAGCCAAAGGCCGCGACTGGAATCGCTACTCGAATATGGCGCTTTTCTTCGTTGTGATGGCCGCGGGGTTGTATCTCATTTGGACTGCATAAGTTTTTAAACACCAAGGACACAAAGTACACAAAGGTTTAAATGGGTTTCGCTTAGTAACCTTAGTGCCCTTCGTGTTTAATGTTTTGTACTCAGGAGTAATTCATGGCAAAAGTTCATCAATTTGATGTGGTCGTTGTCGGCGGCGGCGGTGCGGGACTCATGGCGGGTCTGTATGCATCCAAGACGGCGAAGACCGCGGTGATCAGCAAAATGTATCCCACGCGCTCGCATACGGGCGCGGCGCAGGGCGGCATTGCCGCTGCACTTGGCAATAGTGAAGGCGATAACCCGGCCTGGCACATGTACGATACGGTCAAAGGGTCGGATTATTTGGGCGATCAGGATGCGATTGAATTCATGACAAGTGAAGCGCCGCAAGCCGTGATCGAATTGGAAAATATGGGTCTGCCATTTGACAGAACCCCCGAAGGCCGCATCTCACAGCGACCGTTTGGCGGGCACACCAACAATGAAACTGGCAAGCCTGTAAGGAGAGCCGCCCACGCCGCAGATCGCACGGGTCATATGATCTTGCAAACGCTGTATCAACAGTGTTTGAAGAACAAAGTTAATTTCTTCGATGAATATCAAGTACTCGATTTCATCATGGTCAATGGCAAAGCTGCGGGCGTTGTGGCTGTTGAACTGTCGACAGGCGAATTGCACACGATCCATGCGAAGGCTGTTATCTTTGCAACAGGTGGACATGGCCGCATTTTCGAAGTGACGTCCAATGCATATGCATACACGGGTGACGGCGCGGCGATCCTGTTCCGCAAGGGAATTCCGCTGGAGGATATGGAATTCTTCCAATTCCACCCAACAGGAATTTACAAACTCGGCATTCTTATTACAGAAGGCGTACGCGGAGAAGGCGGTGTGCTGATCAACGGCAAGGGCGAGCGTTTCATGCCCAAGTATGCGCCGACCATCAAAGACCTGGCTTCGCGGGACGTTGTCAGCCGTGCCATTTATACAGAGATCAAAGAAGGACGCGGCGTGGATGGCAAGAACTACGTCTATCTCGATATTCGACCTGAGACTGTGAACAAGTTTGCGGCGGAAGATGGCCGCACGAATCCTGACGGTTCCAAATTTAATTTGACCGCCGAGCAAGTCTTGAAAAAATTACCCGATATTATTGATTTCTGCCGCGTGTATCTGGGTGTTGACCCCGTCACACAGATGATGCCCATCCAGCCGACGGCGCATTACACAATGGGCGGCATTCCCACAAATAAATTTGGCGAAGTTGTCATTGATGATAAGAACACAGTTATGCCCGGGCTTTATGCGGCAGGCGAATGTGCCTGTGTTTCGGTACATGGCGGCAACCGTCTGGGATGCAATTCCCTGCTGGATATTGTCGTCTTCGGAAAGCACGCGGGATTACGCGCTGCCGAATATGTGAAGACTGCCGAGTTTGAGAAACTGCCCGAGAACGCTGAATCAGCTTCACGGTCAGAGTTTGATGCGCTGCGAAAGGGGTCGGGTAAAGAGAACGTGTTCGACCTGTCCAACGAGATGAAGAAGGTCATGTTCGCAGAGGTCGGCATTTATCGAAATGAAAAAGACATGCAGTCTGCTTTGGAAAAAGTGCGTGAGTTGAAGAAGCGTTTCAAAGACGTGACCGTAAGCGACACAGGCAAAATCTTCAACACCGAATTGCTGAATGCATGGGAATTTGGCAATCTGTTGGATATTGCGGAAGTGGTGGCGTTGAGCGCATTGAATCGAAAAGAATCCCGCGGCGGACATTCACGCGAAGATTTCCCCGACCGTGATGATAAGAATTGGTTGAAGCATACGCTGGTATGGAACAAGAATGGCAAGTTGGAAATTGATTACAAGCCCGTGGTCATTACCAAACATCAACCCAAGGCGCGAGTTTATTAATAGAGGCGAACATGGAAATCACAATCAAAATCTTCCGTTATGATCCCGAGAAAGACACGCGCGGCCACTACGAGACCTATGTGGTCGAAGGTGACGAGAATGACCGCGTGTTGGATGTGCTTGAGTTGGTGAAAGGCAAAACCGACGGTTCGCTGGCATTCCGCCGTTCGTGCGCGCATGGCGTGTGTGGTTCGGATGCGATGCGTATCAATGGCCGTAACCATCTGGCATGCAAAACGCTGGTCCGCGATGTCGGCGCGAATATCACCGTGGAGCCTGTGCTTGGCTTGAAAGTGAAAAAAGATTTGATCGTGGATATGGATCCGTTCTTCGATAATTATAAGAAGATGCTTCCCTATTTGATCAACGAAAGCCCGCTGCCCGCCGATGGACGCGAACGCCTGCAAAGCCCAGAAGACCGCGCGCGCTTCGATGAATCAACCAAGTGCATTTTGTGCGCGGCTTGCACCACCTCCTGCCCGTCGTATTGGGCGAATGATGCATATTATGGCCCTGCTGCCATTGTCGCTGCGCACCGTTTTATTTTCGACAGCCGTGATGAAGGCGCTTCCGAACGTTTGCACATCCTGAGCGAGACCGATGGAACAGTCCGCTGTCACACGGCGTATAACTGCACTGAAGCCTGTCCGCGTGATATTAAGATCACAAAGGCCATTGGCGAAGTGAAGATGGCGATGGTAACAGGAAGCTTAAAGTAGTTATTTTATTCAAGATGCTGTACTAATAACAACAGGTCGCTCAATGGCGACCTGTTGTTATTATGGTAACTTCTTAACGAGATGATTGTATAATGTGTTTGGGAAGATCAAATATATTACCCAAATTATTCAGGCGGTGGTGAATGTCCTCCAGCGATAGCCCTCTTTTTTTTGACATCCTGCTCGAAAAACTCACCTATGGCGGCGAAGCCATGGGACGTTTACCTGATGGCCGCGCGGTCTTTGTGCCATTTGGACTGCCGGGCGAAACTGTCCGCGTGCGCTTGACACAAGACAAACAAAACTTCGCGCGCGGAGAACTGCTTGAGGTGTTAACAGCATCTGCTGAAAGAATTGACCCAAAGTGCAAACACTTCGGCAAATGCGGCGGATGCCATTATCAAAACCTATCCTATGAAAATCAATTGCAGGCGAAAACAGAGATCCTGCGTGACCAATTCCAAAGGATCGGGAAAATAGAAAACCCGCCCATTAAAGCAATCGTCCCTTCACCGCTTGAATGGAATTATCGCAATCACGTTCAATTCCATTTGACCGCGGAAGGTAAACTGGGATTTGTAAATTCAAAAGGAAATTCAGTTTTCCCGATTGAAGAATGTCACCTGCCCGAAACAGGCATTGACTCATTCTGGCGCGAACTGCAATTCGAATCCAACAAGGATGTCGAACGGGTTTCCCTGCGGGCGGGACACAACGAAGAATTAATGGTCGTGCTTGAATCTGAAAATTTTGAGACCCCCGAGTTGGAAATCGAAGCGGACGTTTCCGTTGTGCATTTGTTTGACGAACATCCTGTGGTTATTGCGGGACGAGATCATTTTGTTGTCAGCGTTCTTGAAAAAGACTTCCGCGTTTCTGCCGCATCGTTCTTTCAAGTCAACACAAAAATGGCGGAAAAGATGGTCGAACATTTACTCGGCCATTTGCCTGTTTCCCTGTCCACAACTCTGCTTGATGTTTATTGCGGTGCCGGATTATTCAGCAAGTTCTTCGCGCCAACATGCGGACAGGTGATTGGTATTGAAGAATCAGAATCTGCCTGCGAAGATTTCGTATTTAATCTCGACGAATTCGATAATGTCGAATTATATGAAGGCACTGCGGAAGAAGTTCTACCCGGGCTGGCGGGTCGGCTCGATAGTTCCACCTTCGTCATTGTTGACCCGCCGCGCGCGGGGATTGAACGGCACGCATTGGACGCGATCATCAGCATCAAGCCGCAGATCATCGCTTATGTATCCTGCGATCCATCCACACTTGCGCGTGACGCGGCGCGCTTGATCAACGGCGGCTATCGTTTGGCGGAAGTGACCCCATTCGATCTTTTCCCGCAAACCTATCACATTGAATCGATCTCAATTTTTGAAAGTATGTAAATGTTCAAGCCTCTTGGCGATTCTGCTTTGCTTGTCCAACTCGGCGACAAAATAGACTCTGCCATCAATCAACGCGTCCACGCGCTCAACGCGCTTTTACAAACAAAAAACATCGCTGGCATTATTGAGACTGTCCCCGCATATTGCACGCTGCTCATTCACTACGATCCATTAATTTTGACATTTAATCAGGTCACATCTTGGGTGCGGGACAATCTGACTCAGGTGGATGATTCTCTTAATAGGAAGCCGCGCCAACTTGAAGTCCCGACCAGATACGGCGGCGCATCCGGTCCTGACCTGGAAACTGTCGCAGTCTCGAGGGGCATTTCTATCGCTGATGTGATCCGCATCCACAGCGAGCATGAGTACATTGTGTATATGATTGGATTCACACCGGGATTCCCATATCTTGGCACGCTCGATCAACGTCTCATCATGCCGCGAATTGAAACGCCGCGCATGCTCGTAAAAGCTGGGACAGTTGCCATTGCCGGTTCGCAGACGGGAATCTATCCGCTTGATTCGCCCGGCGGCTGGCATCTCATCGGCTGGACTTCACTGATATTATTTGACCCAACCAGTAATTCACCATTTCTATTCGCCCCCGGCGACATTATTAAATTTATACCCATTGGGGAAGATCATGCTTGAAGTCCTGGATGTTTCTGGTCTGGTCACATTCCAGGATTCCGGCAGGCATGGCTTTGCAAGTTATGGCGTGCCAACTTCAGGTTCAATGGATTGGTTTGCATATCAAGCCGCGAATTCATTGGTGGGAAATTCTGTCAACGCCACTGTGATCGAAATTGGGTTGGGAGAAGCGGTCTTTCGTGCAAAACGGAATTGCATTTTGGCAGTGACCGGCGCGGGATTTGAAGTATTGAATTACGTGTGGACATTCCCATTGTGGACTTCATTCTTCGTGCGCGCAGGCTGGGTTGTGCATGTCAAAAAGACCAGCGGCGGTAACTGGGCATATCTCGCAGCCGCCGGCGGATTTGAAGTTGAGACGGTTTTAAATTCAAGTTCCACATATTTGCGCGGCGGGCTTGGAGACTCAATCCATGCGGGAGATATTTTGCAAACAGGAAAACCTTCCAACGAATTATTGAAACTTGCGGCGCGAAATTTTCCCGTTGAAAAATATATGGCTTACAGCCAGTCGCCTGTGATTGAAGTAATTCCGGGTCCACAAAAGGAAAGGTTTACTGAAGAAGGGCTTCTAACCTTTCTAAATAGTGAATATACCTTGAGCGCCTCGTTTGACCGCATGGGCTATAGACTGGATGGAAGCCCCATACAACACAGCGCTGGCGCGGACTTGATCTCGGAAGGGATGATGATGGGGAGTATACAGGTCCCTGCAAATGGTCAGCCCATTATCATGATGGCAGATTCTCCGACAACGGGAGGCTATCCAAAAATTGCATGTGTTGTGAAAACGAGCCTGCCGCTGCTGGCACAATGCGAGTCGGGCGTGAGTAAGATAAGGTTTAAAGAGACCACGGTGGAAGAAGCGCAGAACAAGTATCGGGAATTACGCACGGAGCGCGGACTTCAGTCCGCTGTTTAGGTGCAGACTGAAGTCCGCGCTCCGCAGGGAAAATATGATGAAAATAGACCTCAATTGCGACCTCGGCGAAGGCATCGGCAATGATGAAGCCATCATGCCGCATATCACATCCGCCAACATCGCCTGTGGATTCCACGCGGGCGATGAAAATATAATGCAAGCCACGGTGAAACTGGCAAAGCGGTATGGTGTGAATATCGGCGCACATCCAGGTTGGAATGATAAACAAAACTTTGGCAGGCTTGAAATGAATGTCCCTGGAGAGGAAGTTGAAGCGATCGTTTTTAAACAAATAAATAGTCTGGCTCAAATTGCAAAAGCCGAAGGAGCTACGTTGACGCATGTTAAACCGCATGGGGCTTTATATAATCAAGCGGCCACAGATCGCAGATTGGCAGATGCCATTGCGCGGGCGGTAAAAAGATTCAGCGCAGAGTTGATCCTTATCGGGCTGGCAGGCTCGGGGTTGTGCGAAGCGGGTCTCGAAGCGGGTCTCAAAGTCGCAAGCGAAGGATTCCCGGACCGCGCGTACAATCCTGACGGCACATTAAAGTCGCGCAGTAAACCAGGTGCGGTAATTGAATCGCCGGAAGATGTGGCGAAAAATGCGGTGAAGTTGGTCGGGGATGGAATAATGTTCGGAGAACGACGGGTGTTTGTAGATACGTTATGCTTACATGGCGATAACAAACGCGCAGCAGAAAATGCAATTCTGCTGCGCGAAGTATTGACGAACAATGGAATTGAAATTGCGCGATTATAAAGTGACGGTCACCTCACAGGCGACCGTCACTTTATTTTATTACCCTTCCGCAATGACGATCAATTTATCATCCGTGGTAAATGTAATTTTTTCCGCTTTCTTCGGATTGGTGTGAATGCCGTAGGATTTTTCGGAATCATGGCTCTCATTGATCAGGCGATAGCCAAGAGCGGTCTCACCGCGCCTTCGGGCAGCTTCGACAACTGTATAGAAATTAATGGACTGACCTGTAACCACATAATCCCCGATCGGCTTGAGGTATATCTCCGCACCTTCGGGATCGAAGACATCATTGAATACTCCCAGTAATTCCGCATTCTCCGAGAGCTGCGCCATCATCAAACTGATGAGGTGCTCGCTGACGATGAAGTCATCCACTTTGGCGGCTTCGGCAAGTTCGCGGTTGCGCAGGTCAAGCATCTCGCTTACGATCGAGAATGGGGTCGCGTCACGCTCGGCAATGTCACGCAGGTGCAGCAGCGTGACCAGGGTGATCGCGTCCGCTTCCTGCGGCTCGAGGTGACTGTACGCCAGCACGATGACATGGTCGTATTCCGCGGCTTCAAGTTTTTCAAGCAATTCACGATTGCGAATGTCGCCTTGCTGTACTGTAACTTTTTGGTTTACAAGTTTTCCGGTTTCCAGCAGGAGTTGATGCTCGAGGTCCTCGATATCAGCGACCACTGTTACCTGCGAACCTTTTGGAACATAATTATCCAGTTCGCGGATGATGATGGCTGCGGAACGATTCCAGCCGAGGATGAGCGCTTTTTCAGCCTTGGAACCAGATGTTTTCTTGTTGATCTGGATCAGCTTTTCGTCGAGCGGGATGCGTGAAAGTCCGGAAAGAATAATTTTGTCATCATCTTCCGCGAGGGCAAATATCTGGTCGCCGGACTCAATGCGTGTGTCCATCGAGGGACTCATCGCGACCGTTCCATCCGCTTTGCGAATGCCCATCACTGTGGATGATTCGTAGGCGAGCAAGGCCTCGCCATAGGTCTTGCCGGCAAGCGCGGGTTCCTGTTTGAAATAGATCTCATCGCCTCCAAAATTCATCAACTCGGTGTAGACAAGGGAGAGGCCGCTTTGACGGGACGTCTGCGCAACCACGCGCGCGATCAGTTCGTTGGTAAGGATCGGCTGAACGGTATCCTTTGCACTGATCATCTTGACCACGTCCATATTTTTCGGGTTGCGGATCTGCGTGACGATGTGATACGGTTCCGCGTGGCGGTTTGGATTATTGGTGATCGCCAGTACGGATTTGATGACATGCGTATCAGGGTCCGCGCCTTCTGCGAGAACGATAATGGAGCGCGCGCTATGCGGGCTCGCGATCTCAAGATCGGTCAGGTCGATCGGGCTTCCTGAACGGCAGATGACTTTTGTGTTTTTCGTATCCGGAATGCGCTCATTGATGGCGTCTTCCATCTCGACCTTGTCTTCATCTGCCAGGACAACGATGACCGCCCCGCTTTTGCGGCTCTCGTTGGCGAGGACGATCTCGGAAATGATGGTGAACACCTGCGGTGTCCAGCCGAGAATGACCGTGTGATCGTTTTCAAGGACCTGCGAGCGTCCTTTGCGAAGTTCGTCCATTTTATCTTCAATGCTGTTATTAATAATACCGATCAGCGCGCTGACAACAAAAACGCCCCCAAATGTAACGATCAGCATCATGAAAAGGAAGAACGGGCTGCCTGAATCGCCGCCCATCGTTCCCGAGTCCAATGTGCGCAGCAGGCTCATCCAGGCTACTCCAAAAAAACCCACTCCCTCAGGAGCGCTGTTGGTGATCTTGACCAGCGCCGCCGCGATAAAGATGATCAATGCGGATAAAACGAATAACCCTGTGAGCATCGCGCCTGATCCACGCGCCATATAATTATCGAACCAATATTGAAACCGTTGTTTAAAGCTGTATGTTTTCATTTCTTCTCCTCGCACTTTTGATATGGCTCCATTATAAGAGGTTATACTTCGAAAATAATCAAAAACTTTACTTGCAATCTATTTGCATCTTTAAATCAAAAAGCAATGCAAGTTAAGAAGACTATAATCTTTACCAGGTAACATCGATATACCATACCGAGTCTACTCAATGCCGCAATTGTATATTTTGGAAAGTGAGGTAAACCATGTTCTCATTCGAAGGTTTTGACCGCCGCAAGGAAGAAGACCGTATCCGTTCCGAGGGACGGCTGCCCCCCGGACAGTCATTGACGTTAAAGTTCCCCGTTCTTCACTATGGACCTGTGCCGTCGTTCAACGCCGCCACATGGGATCTGCGCGTATGGGGCGAGGTGGAAGAGGAAAAACGCTGGTCGTGGGCTGAGTTCAATCAACTGCCGCGCACCACCATAAAGATGGATATCCATTGTGTGACGCGCTGGAGCAAGGCCGACACAACCTGGGAAGGTGTTTCTGTCAAAACGATGGTGGAGAATGGACTGATCAAGATCAAGCCGAGCGCGACTCATGTGATGCAGCACGCCGAATACGGATTCACGGTCAACCTGCCGCTGGAAGTTGTTCTGCAGGATAATTTTTTGCTCGCCACCCATTTGGACGGCGAGCCGATCACAGCCGATCACGGCTATCCGTTGCGCGGAATGGTTGGGTTCATCCCTGCCAAAAAGGATTTGGAAACCCCATATCTTTGGAAGGGCGCAAAGTGGCTGCGATCCCTGGAATTCATGCCGCGTGACAAGCGTGGATTTTGGGAGCAGGCCGGTTATCATAACCGCGCGGATATCTGGCGCGAAGAGCGTTTTGGATGATTTTATTCGCTTCTGCATTCAAGGATTTTTTCTGAAAAAGCGTAGCGACCTGTTTATAAAGAGGAAGGATGGCGTAAGTTATCTTTCCTCTTTTCCTAATCCTGCTTTTAGTAAAAAACGGTATCATCAATAAATCTCTTTGCTTCAAAGGAAAATTATGATGGAAAATAAATCAAATAGCACGTTGATCATAATAATAGGGATAGCCGCTGCGTTATGCTGTATCTGTGTGCTGGTGGCCGGCATAGGCGGGTATGGATACTACATATACACCCAGACAGCTCAAATAACAGGCGACGACCCCTTTTTACCCATTATTGAAGAAGTGCTTACCCCCACGAGTGTGCCGGAGGTCGTGCGCCCGCCCGCTGATACGATCTCAAATGAAACGCTGACCACCATTGAGCAAAGCCTGGTCCCGGAAAATGATCCGTATGAACTCGCCTGTCGTCTGCAGGGATTATGCGATATCCCAACCACCGTGGAAACAAAATTGTATCAGGTTGGAGACGCCGAAAAATTCTGGGTCATGAACTCGGACACACAGGAGCACCGTCAGATGGATGCCACCCTGCGCTACGTCACCGACCACACCTATTTCTGGGTGGAGAATGGGACAGATGTGAACGAGAACGATATGAAGGCTTTGATGGATACGTTTGAAAAGGAGATCTATCCAAAAGACCGCGAGTTCTTCGGCAGTGAATGGACGCCGGGGGTGGATGGGGATCCGCATATCTTTGTGTTATACGCGAATGATATTGGCGGGAACATTGCCGGGTATTACAACTCGTCTGATCAGTTCAATCCCATCGTTAAAAAATATTCCAACGGACACGAGTCCTTTGTGATCGGCACCACCCAGGATCTTGGCGATGAATATACCTATTCCACGCTGGCACATGAATTCGTGCACATGATCCAATTCCCATCCGACCGCAACGATGTCAGCTGGTTGTCGGAAGGGTTTGCTGAAGTGGGCGCGTTCATCAATGGCTATGGCGTTGGTTCTGCAGATTATTTATATATTCAGAACCCCGACCTGCAATTGAATACCTGGGAGGATAGTTCTTCGCCTGATTTTTCCGCACATTATGGCGAGAGCTTCCTTTTTTTGACCTATTTCCTCGACCGTTTTGGAGAAACAGCTTCGAAGGCGCTGACCAGCAACCCTGAAAATGACCTGACCAGCATAGACGATACCCTCTCCGACCTGAATATCACCGATCCCGCGACGGGCAAACCGATCACAGCCGATGATTTCTTCATCGATTGGGCAGTGACCAACTTCCTCCTGGACGGCTCGGTCGGTGATGGGCGTTATATCTATAACAATTATCCCGAAGCGCCGCGTGCCTCCGCCACTGAAACGATCACAGATTGTCCACAGTCCACACTCACCCGTGATGTCCATCAATATGGCGTGGATTACATCGCCATCGAATGTGCGGGCGATTACACACTATCGTTCACAGGTTCCACGGTCACAGGCTTGCTGCCCACCGACCCATCTTCCGGAAAGTACGCGTTCTGGTCAAACAAAGGCGATGAGTCGGATATGACCTTGACAAAAGAATTTGACTTCACCAACCTCAGCGCCCCGATCAGCATGTCATTTCAAACCTGGTACGACATCGAAGAGAACTGGGATTACCTGTATCTCGAAGTCTCAGAAGACGGCGAAGTATGGCAGATCATCAAGACTCCCTCAGGCACAGACTACAACCCTTCCGGTAACGCCTATGGCTGGGGGTATACCGGCGCAACCAATGGCTGGATCGAAGAGACCGTGGACCTTTCACAATATGCCGGCAAGAAGATCTCTGTCCGCTTTGAATATATTACCGACGCGGCGATCAACGGCGCCGGGCTTTTAGTGGATGACATCTCGCTTGAGGCGGCAGGCTACAATTCCGATTTTGAATCGGATGACGGCGGCTGGGCGGCTGAGGGATTCGTGCGAGTCGAAAACGTTCTTCCTCAAACCTTTAGATTGGCCCTGCTCCTGACCGCTGATTCAAGCGTGAAGATGATCCCGCTCGCCGAAAACCAGACGGCAGAGATCCAACTCTCTTTGAAACCCGGTGATACAGCCTATCTGGTGGTGACCGGCACAACCCGTTTCACGCGTGAACACGCCGGGTATCAGATCGAAATTCGATAATTGCGTTTATAAAGCGTAACGTCTCCGCACATTACACTTAAATATTTGTGAGGTACACATGTCAACAGCACCAACATCTCAAATTCTTGCTCTCACCGAAATGGTGAATTACCAGGACGGCGCGGTGGTCAGCCGCCAGATCACCAAAGCGGAAGCCGGCAACGTGACTCTCTTTGCGTTCGATACGGATCAAGGCTTAAGCGAACACACCGCGCCCTTCGATGCGCTCGTCCACATTTTGGAAGGCGCAGCGTTGGTGACGATCTCCGGCAAACCATTCGAGTTGAAAGCCGGTGATGTGATCATCATGCCCGCCAATGAACCGCATGCGTTGAAGGCCGCGCAGAAATTCAAGATGCTTTTGACCATGATCCGCGCGTAAAGCATCATCATGCTTTCTCTGCCGTTGAACCGCAAAGAAAATTGTTAAGATATTAACAATACCAATTCACAGCTCCTGTCTTATAATTTCTGCACACCACTATGTCGCCTACAAAAAGATTGGACGGAAAACGAAAGACGATTGCCGTACTTGGCGCGCAGCTAAGCCGCCTGGCTGACTCGGAATTTATGACCGGTGTTCTGGAATCAGCCAAAACCCACGATACGAATGTGATCTATTTTGTGGGCGGCAAACCTGCAGCCCTGACCGCACACGGTATGGACAGGCAATCTTACGGCTTGTATGACCTGATCAAGCCAGAGCAGTTCGATGGCGTGCTGCTCACTGCGGACATGGGTCACGATACCTCCGCAGATGAAATCAGGAATTTTTGCAGCCTTTTTGCGCCCGCGCCTGTCGCTTCCTTTGCGATACAGGCGGAGGGCGTATCTTCTTTTATGGCGGATAATACCGGCGGGATGCGTTCCATCATCCGCCACCTGATCGAAGCGCATGCATATCAACGCATTGCCTTCGTGCGTGGTCCCAGGGGACATTTGGAGTCTGACCTGCGTTTTAACGCCTATCTGGATGAACTCAAGACACACGATATCCCATTCGAAGAACAATTTGTTATGGAGGGAGATCACACAGTAGAGAGCGGACGCGCGGCTGTGCGTACCTTGCTTGATGAACGCGGTATTCAGGTGCAAGCCATCGCGGCATCCAATGACCGCATGGCATTTGGCGTTATGGAGGCTTTGCAGCAGCGCGGCATTCACGTCCCGGACAAAATAGCATTAACCGGTTTTGATGATGTAAAAGAATCCCAATTACTGGGTGTGCCGCTGACCACCGTGCATCAATCCTTTATCGAGGCAGGCAGACAGGCTTTCGGCGCGTTATTGAATCGAATGAACGGTGTGCAGGTGAACGATATTAATATTCTGCCGGTGCAATTGATCGTGCGTTGGTCGTGCGGATGTTTGCCGGAGAATGTGCAAAGAGCGGTCGTCCTCCCGAAAGAGGTCTCGCATACCGGACGGCTTGAGAACAAAAGGGATACCGCCATCTACGCCTTGTTCGGAGCGGCGGGTATCCTGGAGAACGATCCTCTCAAGGATCAATACCGCGACGTATTTGGCCGCGCCTGGGATGTGTTCCTCGCGAGTTTGCGCGACACAGACAGGAGCAACGCCTTTATGAAAGCCGTGCAATCCATGGTGGAGGTATTGCAGGATAACGGGTTTGATTCAGCCACCTGGCACAATGTGATCTCGACGTTCAGGAAATATGCGCTGGGGGGCATCACCAGCACCACTACAATGCTGCGGGCGGAAAATCTCTTTCAGCAGGCGCGTTTGTTGGTGGGAGAACTGTCGCAGCGCGCGCAGGCCTATCGCCGCCTGCAGTTCGAGCGGCGCGAAGAAGCGCTTAACAACTTCAGTTTCTCAATGGCTCCGGCCATGTCGCTTGAAGAGATCGGGAGTGCCATCTCAAAGAATTTCCCGCTGCTGGGATTCAAACGCTGGTATGTCATGTTTTACAGTGATGTCAGCGCGCCGGGCTCGATCTCCTCGCCGCCGCCTGAAAGTTACAAACTGCTGCTGCAGTACGATGAAAACAAATTTGGCATCCCAAAGGAAAAGCGTTCGCTTGCCACTGGCGGTTTGGTGCCGCGTGGAAAGACTCCGGAAGACCACCGCTATGACGCGGTCGTCATGCCGTTGACCCTGGCGAGCAACCGTTTTGGGTTCATGTGGGCTGAAATGGGTCCGGCCGATTGGGATATTTATGTTCGTTTGAAGAATCTGCTTTCCAGCGCGCTGCTGCGGACGATGCTTGTCCAGCAGCGTGAACAGGCCAAGAAGGAAGTGGAGCGCCTGCTGAACGAAGCGCGTGAACGCGCGGTGGAACTTGCGCGCGCGCGCGATGCGGCGGAAAAAGCCGCGGCGAAGAACGAAAAACTTTATGAGTCTGAGCAGGCGCGGCGGCGGGGGGCGGAAGCGCTGGCTCGTTCGTCGCGTCAGTTGTCGTCGCTGACCACGATCGAGAAACTGCCGCAGCAGATCCTTGAACAACTGCAGGCAGTCCTGCCTTACGACCGCGGACTCTTGTTCATCGAGGATGTCAACAACAGACCGCAAATCCACGCGCATCACGGGTTTGAGGTGGATGCGGATCTTTCAGGTTTTTTCCTGAAGGTCAATCAACTTGATTTTTACAAGACGGTCGCCCGCAAGGGAGAGACGCTGCTCGTCAAAGATTCAAAAGTAGTGGAGGGCTGGGAACAACCCGCATGGCTGCCCAAAGACCGGTCCTGGCTGGGTGTGCCCCTGTATTCGAAGAGCAAGGTGATCGGTTTGTTGCTGCTCAGCCGAGCGCTGAACTCGTTCAATGACGATGACGGATTGATGGCAACCACCTTTGCGATGCAGGCGATCGTTGCGCTGGAGAACGCCCGTTTATATAACGAGGTCACCAGCATCAATCAGATGATGGAACGCATGGTCTCCCAACGGGTGGAAGAGTTGAACGCCGCCTATAAGAATCTGGCAAAGCACGACCAGAATAAATCCGTGTTCATTCAGGTGGCTGCGCATGAATTGCGCACCCCGCTGACCGTGGTGCTGGGTTATCTTGGCATGCTGCAGATCGACCCGCTCGTTCAAAACAACCCCGCGCTGTCACAGGCGGTCGAAGGCGTCTTGCAGGGCAGCAACCGCTTGCAGCAGATCGTCACCAGTATGCTGGATGTGGCGCGTCTCGACAGCCAGTCCATCACCCCGCATACTGAGTCTGTCAATTTGAGCCTGATCCTGCGGCTGATCCATAAGGATTTCATGGAAGATCTCGCGAACCGCGGGCAGACCTTGAGCATGGAGGATGCCATTCGCGACATCCCCCCGCTGATGGCTGATTCTGACCTGCTGAAGAAGGCGCTTGAACATATCATTATCAATGCGATCAAGTTCACGCCTGACGGCGGCTCGATCCATGTGTCTGCCTGTGTGGTGGATGATCCGCACCTTGGCGGCTGTGTAGAGATCCGCGTGAAGGATAGCGGTATCGGCATTGACGCGGAGCATCATAAGATCATTTTTGAGAAGTTATATCAACTGGGCAAGGTGGAGTTGCACTCGTCCAGCCGCACCAGTTACAAGGGCGGCGGCGCCGGGCTTGGCCTTGCGATCGCCTCCGGCATCGTCAAAGCGCTGCACGGCAGCCTTTGGGTGGAAAGTGAAGGACAGGATGAGGAAAGGTTCCCGGGCAGCACGTTCTTTATACGGATTCCCCTGGTGAAGTAAAAGTAGAGATCATTCTTCTGGAACAAGAACGGGATAACGAATTCGCTGTCCCGTTCTTGTTTTGATCAATCTGTTGTCGAAAATTCGACCTTCAAAAGTTCGCGCGCGCTACTTTTCTGAAATGAACATTCCGTATTCCTTTGGAATCAGGCAGGGATGGCGCTGCCGCTCATCGGTGGGCGGCTATGAGACGGCTTTTGAAAACCATAGTTTTTCGGAGACGCAAACAAATCCTAAGGCAATTGCCAGTCTCTGCATGGCGATGTTTTCACTGCTTGTACCGAGCCTGGCTGTGTTCGCGCCCGCATTTTTAAGGGCGATTAAGCCTGCGGAAGTTATTGCCTTACCCAGTCCGATTCCTAGATATGACGGATGGGTGCCAATGGGATCGGTCGTGCCAATTTTTTTCTCAGGATCATCAAAACCGCAGACACAAAAAGCAGCCAATTCATTGTTTGGAGCAACTGCAACCAAATCCATTTCCTGAATATATTGCGGCGTGCTCATCATCGCCAAGCGGTATTCTATGGTCATATTATTTGTCCCAAAGGCGGCTCGATGCAAGGCAACGAGTTGCCATGCTTCGTCCCTGCCTTTTACGCAACGAATTGAAAAGCCTGCTGGAAGTGGTTGTTCGGCAATTTGTTTATTGAGAGGGCGTGAATATTGTAGAGAGCGAACTGGTTCGAGGATAAATCCATGTTTTTCCAGAGTGCTGATGCGGCGGCTATTATCGGCGTTACAGGTGCAATCCAATGTAGTGTCTGCGCTTATTTCAACGATGCGTCTTTTTCTACAAAGAACTCCCCACTCGATAATTTCAGTTTCCAACTCGTCAAGCAGGGGAAATTCCGTTTCGGTATCAAACCATAAATTGTTGTATTCGTCCATGAATGCGAAACCAACGATTTTATTATCCTGTTTCCAGATTCGAGTCGTTTCCCTGGTCGATGACAGCAATATTTGTTCGTCAAAATCAACGATCGTTGATCTGGAGGCAATTCGCCCCATTAGTTCTCTCATCGCCTGAACGTCATTGTCATCGAACAGTATTGAACTTTCCATAAATGAGCTCCGATCTTTAGACGCAACTATTCGCCAGTACGCATGGATTGCCCTTCTGAATCATTGGATTTTATCGGTAATTAGAAAAACCGTTTACTGATGATGTGATGATGTAACGCGCCGCACAACTGGAAGTATGTTAAGGCGTAGGAACCTGCTTGATTCGAAGCGACAGTCCCCTTCAGGCTCCCCACTTTGCAGTAGGAAGTCTGAATTTACTTATAAGCTGAAAATCCATGACGAAGTTAATAATATTGATTTGAATTATCGAAACAATAATCAAGACACTACAATTGGTCTATTGGCGTATCTGTTCCTTTTGTTTTGTTTGCGCAACCCGTGCAAAGATATTCACGCCGCCTGCAATCAGGCTGAACATAAAGAACAACCAAAATAACGGGATCAGAAAGAAAGGCTCGTGCAGCATGCCTTGCGCGTCAACTTCTGAACCAATCATGTTGAACGCGATCATGCAAACCACAGCCCCAAGAAATAGAAGAACTCCCAGCCAGAATGAAACTCGAATTATTTTATTCATTTTTTTCTTTGCTCCTTTTTCGCCATGGATTTTTACAAAGATAAAGCCATGGCGCTTTCAAGAGCTTGCAAAGACTATCTGGATCGTGACTCTTCAATCGCGATATGCTCATTTTCGTTGTGCAAGGAACTGTACAATGGTTTGCCCTATCCACTTAAATTCCATACAACTTCCGATGTCCCCCATACTCAACGCACGGCCCCGCCCTGCGACCTGCGTTCACAGCTCGCCCTCGGTTAATGCCGCCTGGGAAGTCTTGGAATGATGAAGGGGACTTCCCGCTTGTATCTCAGGTACGCTTCGCCGAACCTTTCGGCTAATTCCTTCTCCTCAAGCAGTTTGAGATAGAGCACCAGCAACGTACCAAAACAAAGCGCGATGCCGATGCCTGCAATGGTTCCAGCATGGACCGCAATACCCAGATAGGCTGTGACGGTCCCGAGGGTCATCGGGTTGCGGCAATAGCGGAACGGACCTCCTACAAGCAGTTTCTGAGTGGGTAACATTGGCAAAGGCGTTCCGCCTGCCCGCGAAAATTGATCATAGATCGACCAAAGGGCGAAGGAGAACCCCAAGACCATCAATATTCCACCGAGGATGTGGTTGATCGTGCCGAGATCAAGGTCAGGCAAGCCAAACTGTCGGTCGATGGACGCAGCGCCGTTGGTGATGGCGAGCGGAAGCAGATACAAAAATAGCATGCCCGCGGGGATGAGCGCCAATATTCTTCCTGTCTCAGTTTGTTTCTTTTTTGCCCATTTGGAGTAAAGTGACATATCTCGCTCCTTGGTTTTTCTTTCATTAAGATGATATGTCAATTCCCTTGTTGTTTCATGTGTCATTTGTAATGAAAAACTCCCGCCGGCCTTTCGAGGCAAGCGGAAGTTTGAAAAATTTAACGTTTGCATTTGGGGCGGGTGTAGATTCTGCTTCGGAACAGAGAAAACCCGAAGCCACGCGTGTACACGAAATGCCTGTTCAGTGTCGGGTGCGCCGCGCGGGGCAGACATTTCGCATGGCGGCGCAATCGGGGAAGCAGGCGGATTGCGCATTTGGAGCGATGTATCGGCGCTTGTGGGCCAGGTTGGGACCATCGCAGGCGATTGTGCGTGTGGTCTATCGTATGTTGAAATACAAAGTGGAATATGACCCGTCGAGTGTCAACGAATATCAAAAACAGTATAAGGAGCAGCAGATCAAGTATATGAAGAAGAAATCGGCGAAGTTCGGCCCCAGCGTGAATGTGAAAAGTTGGGATGAGACAAGGCGTCCTCGTGGCGAAGACGCTTTGTTTTCGTTTAACGAGACTCGTTTTTGAAACGCTTGATACGATTTTGAATATCTGAGACAACACCCTTAATTTCTGTAAAATCGGTTTCGTTCACGTATTTGGACAACTCACTTAACAATGGTTTCATATCGGGTTGATAATAATGAAGCAATGTAGCAATATCGTTTTCGTAAATTCCAACTCTTGCGAAGTTGCCTTGCCGATACATAGAAGGCAAAGCGTATAGTTTCAACAATAATAGACCTTCAACTGTTGCCAAGGGGATGTTGCGGTCAAGAAATCTTTGTACTTTTGAATACTCACTGTGAACTTTCTTGAACAATGGATTCTGAGTGAGCAAGACATCAATTTCTAGTTCGTTGTATTTCGCTCGAACAAAATACATATCTTGACTGGAAACTTTGAGTTCGGGTAACTTTTCCAGCGATTCAACAGCCATAAGTAAATCTAAATCTTGGGTATTTCGTCCTTCGACATAATGAAGGATGGCAATTCCCCCGACGAGAACGTAATCAATCTTGCGTTGCTCTAGTACAGTGAAAAAATCTTGAACAGACTGGATTAAAGAATCAGAATTCATTGTGCCACCTAGCCAGTTTTTGACGTTGAAAACAACGGCATTGCGAATAACAGCACCGATTTGAACGCTACTCTGAATAGTCATTGTAAATATCCTGTGGCAAGTGTAGCATAAAACTGACGCTGGGCGAAGAATCGTGCGGGGCAGGCCACGCAAAGCGTGGCGGCGCAATCCGTGAAGCAGGCGGACTGTCCGTTTGGGATGATGTATCGGATGTTGAAATACAAAGTGGAATATGATCCGTTGAGTGTGAATAAGTATCAGAAGCAGTACGAGGAACAACAAGTCAAATACATGCAGAAGAAAGCTGCGAAGTTAGGCTTCCAGCTCATCCTGGTATAACTAGGTATAGATGAAAAAAAGAGGCGTCCTCTTGAGAGAACGCCCGCTATGCGTCTAATCACTTGCGTGCTTTTTCGAATTTTGCCTGACGATTTGTGTATCTTTACCTGGAGAAGCGCATCTGAAGATTATTGCAGGACGCTCGTGATGATATGGTTTCTGAGTACGCTGTGTTACCCCGCATTTCGTACACGGAGGCCCATTCTTCATCATTGCTGCCTTCCTCGCCACGACAGTTATTTGGTGGACGGTTGTCATTGCCATCGCTGGAGTTGCCGTTGCCATCACCTTCTTGTTTGCAAATATCTGAAAGACATCCCACCTAATACAGAAATGGAAATAACCGTTTTGATGTATGGCGGCGCAGGGGCCATACCTGTTTATATTGCTCTGCAAAATCCCTTTCCATGTTTTTGATGCGATGGATGAAGCCGACAGTCAGTGGGATCAATAATACCAGTCCGACCCAGGAACGGAATGCGAGCGCAAACCCTAGGCAGTAGATGATGAGGCAAAGCAGGCCAGGATGACGAATAAATTTATAAGGACCATCAAATAGGAGTGCAGGGTCGATCTGTACGCGTGCGGTCTCTTTGCGCAGATGATTGACCCACGTAAGATTAGCCCATACCGAAAGCACCGCACCGGCCAGATAAATACCCAGCCCTGCCCATCGCACAGGCGGGTTTTCCGCCCAAGCTAAAATATTGCGCCTGTCGCCATAGGCGGCAAGTATGAAAATAAAATGATACATATCAATCTGCCAGTGTGTCAAATCAATCGGGTGTTCATGTCTGGGTTGTGGCGGCATAATATAGACCAGCCATGCACCAAAAAGTGCCTGTAGCATGACCGTGATCGCAAAAGACATGCGGACTTGATTGGTTTTTCCAAGTGCGCCCAGTATGGGGTCAAGATAGTTTTCTGTCGTCTTCGTTTATATTCTGGAGGCTGCTCATTCGCCAAATTCTTCCTCACTTTTTCTCTGCCAATGCGAAGCGAACAACTGATCGCACGTATGCTAAGTCCTCTCTGCTTCAATTGATGAATTTCTTCAAATTGCGCTTGACGCTTTTCACGCATTTGTTGACGTTGCTTTTCGTAGCCAGTCAGCGAAATATTCTGTTCTGAACTTACTGGCAGGTCTTTTTTTGCGGGTTTTTCAGCTTCTGTTCCCTTTCCAATTGTTTTTCTGAATGCTGCCTGTAAGTCCTTATACCTGCGATTTAGTGTCCGCTCAATTGTCTCCACAAGATTATGAAGTAAGTGCCAGCGGTCCGCCACCTGAATAGCACTGGCCGCGCCTTGATTTATTGCTTCTATATAAATGGGAGAGCGGTCCCGAGTGACGATCTCCACACCCGGATGCTCCAGCAACCACTTCTTGACTGTATCTACAGTACGATCTGGCAGTAGATCCACGGGGCGGTGGGTTTCCAGATCGATCAGGATGGTTCCATACGAATGTCCTCGCCGAAATGCCCAATCGTCAATCCCCAGTTTCTTCGGGGTTGGCTTTTCCAGGATCGGTGCGATTCGGACGAGACGAATCAATGTGTCTGGACTGGTGGGTAATGCCAGTTTATGAACGATCTTTGATCCACCTTCACCTCCAGCAACAAAACCAACCTCGCGTTGTGAATTCAACATGCGGTTTGTACGCCGCGCATATGATTCAATGCTTCCAGGCATGCGTTCTGTAAATGTACATTTATAACAGGATGGTGTATCACAGAAAAAACGCCGAACACAAACATGCAAAATAACCGAAAGATCTGCCATGGGCAGATCTTGAATTGTTCGGCTGTAATGGCTGTGGATTCTGTCAGAGATTCTGTGGCAGTCTGGGCATTTTGCACCCCCGCCTTTCGTCCGAACTTCCAAATTCAAAACCTTATTTTGATCGAGTGAATACGATATCAATTCGAACATTGCTGGATTTGGCAGGAGGATAGGGTGCATTTATAACAACTCCAATCGCGAAGTTTATGTTACCCCACATCCTACTCTCCTTTCACGTAATTTGCGGGAGACCCCATTTTCGCTTGCAAAAACATAAAATCCGAAACAGGCACCACCATTGATCAATGAGGTGACAAATGATAGCGTCAGGCGGGCAAAAAAATAAATTGATGAGTGGGGATGGATAAATGACCCTTTGAGCGTGAAAAGTCGATTATTTTGGATTGGACGGACAAATGGGGGTGTTTTGGTTTGTGTCTCGGCCTAGACTTTGCTTGGCTTCCAGTCAATTGCATTTTTCACTGCAACCATAGCAGACAATCCAATGAGCCATAATGCCTGGCTTATATCCTCAATAAAACCTATCGCGGAAAACATAAGCCCGAAACTTACAAGGAAAAATAAAAATACTACCAAAGAACTTAATGACCTTGAATTTCTAATGTTTTTAACCTTTTGCGCAAAACTTGATTGACCATCAAACAATAGTGATTTGAAAGGAAAGCTTTGATAGTGATCATTCGCAGTTATTGGGAATATCAACAATCCAAAAAACTGGGCAATTGAAATAGAACCGACAAGACTTAATATCCAATTTTCTTTAATGCTCAACCAAAATATTAAACCATAAGAGATAAGTGTCAGAGAAACTATTCCTGCAAACACTTCAAGCCATAAATGGGCACGTTTTCCCAAGAAAATAGAAACATAAATCGCCAAAGACAAAGGGAGTAAAAGGATAAGAATGGAAATTAAGTTCATACTTTGTTCACTATGACGTTGACTGCCCAACTATGATTTAACCAGCGGAATCTGTGTATAAGACCCCGTTTTGGGTGGTTATACAGAAATATTTCTGTATAAGAGCCTATATACGAATTATAAGTCACCAAACCAAAAAAAGGCAATAAAATGACAGAATCAACTTCCATCCCAAAAGAGAAAAAACTCCTCGAACAATATAGTGACGCCTTGCGCCTCAAACAGTATTCCCCGCGCACCGAAAAAACCTATATCCTTTGGACAAGATCGTACATTCTTTTCCACAACAAACGCCACCCCAAAGAAATGGGAACACTTGAAATTCGTCAATTTATCACTCACCTTGTCACAGAGAAAAAAGTTTCCGCATCCACGCAGAATCAAGCTCTCAGCGCAATTCTTTTCCTTTACCGCCATGTGCTCCATGTTCAATTGGATGAATTGGAATTAAATGCGATCCGCCCGCAAAGGGCAAAATCACTCCCGGTTGTTTTATCAAAAGAAGAGGCCAGGGCTGTAATTCTTAAAATGTCAGGAGTTCCACAACTTGTTACCCAGATCATGTATGGCGGCGGACTTCGCATCATGGAGGTCATGCGCCTGCGAGTCAAAGATATTGATTTTGCAAATCGTCAGATCATTGTCCGCGATGGAAAAGGAGAGAATGATCGGTTTACGATTCTCCCTGATAGCTTGATCGAACCTTTGAAGATACATTTACAACAAGTTAGGCATACGCACGAGATCGATCTATCAAAAGGATTTGGTTCTGTTTACTTGCCTTTTGCTCTGGAGCGTAAATATCCAAATGCTGATAAGGAATGGATCTGGCAATACGTTTTTCCCGCAACATCCTTATTCAAAGACAAAAAATCTGGGATTACCCGTCGTCATCATCTTCATGAAACCGTCATACAAAAATCCATAAAAGAAGCCGCTCATCTCGCAAAAATTGACAAACGGGTTACGCCGCATACATTCAGACATAGTTTTGCTACTCATTTACTCCAGAACGGCTACGACATCCGTACCATCCAGGAACTTCTTGGTCACAAAGATGTCAAGACCACCATGATCTACACCCATGTGCTTCAGCGCGGCGGACTCGCCGTCAAATCTCCCCTCGATTCCTGACCTTCACGCGGAGCGTTCATTCTCCATCTTTTCCCTCGCGCCGAATTATTCGTTGTGCAGGTTATTTACACGCTCGCGCAAATAAAAAAGACCGTTGAAAAAATCAACGGTCTTTCAATGTTTTACACCACGCTCTCTGCCACCGTCTTCCCATATGCCAGCAGCGCCTTGACCATTTCCATGCTTCTGCCTTCGGCGTACACGCGCAAGACAGGCTCCGTGCCGGACGGGCGGATCAACAGCCACGAGTCGTCTGCCATGATGTACTTCACGCCGTCGCGTTGACTGACCTCGTCCACGTTCTGACCGCCGATCTCCTTCGGCGCTTTCTGGGTCAGGAACTCCGTCATTTCGGCCTTGGCGATCGGGCGGCTCAGGCGCAGGTCCGCGCGTTCGTACAGGGCGGGTCCCACGTCCGCGAGCAAATCCTCCACCATCTCATACAGCGACTTCTTCGAAGCGGCGATCATCTCGACCAATAGCAAGCCCATGATGGGACCGTCGCCTTCGGGGATGTGTCCCTTGAACGAAATGCCGCCCGACTCCTCGCCGCCGATCAGCACATCTTCCTTCATCATATAATCGGCGATGTGATTGAATCCCACGGGCGTTTCATATAACTTCAAGCCGTAGCGTTTGGCGAGACGGTCGATCATGCGGGTGGTGGATACCGTCCGAACGACCGCGCCTGTCATGCCGCGATTCTCCACCAAATACTTCAGCGACAGCGCCATGATCTTATGCGGGTCGACGAAATTCCCGCGCTCATCCATCGCGCCGATGCGGTCAGCGTCACCATCTGTCACCACGCCAAAATTGCCCATGCCCGAACTGACCGCGCTCGCCAGCGGACCGAGATATTTGGCGATCGGTTCTGGATGCACGCCGCCGAAGCCGGGATTCATCTCGCCGCGGATCTCGGCGATCTCACAGCCAGTGCCCTGCAAAAAGGATTTGATCACGCCACGCCCCGAGCCGTACATCGCATCCACCACAAAACGCTGGGGGTTGTCCGCGATGATGTCGGTGCGGATCAGTTTGTTCAGGTGCTCGAAATACGCCGTCAATGGATTGAACTTCTG
>NZ_JADJSO010000012.1:0-43191 GCF_016711665.1 Candidatus Villigracilis saccharophilus | reverse complement strand
TTTCCAGCCTTCGCGATTTTTTTTCATCTGCGATTCCCATTCGTGGAATTTGCACTTCATTTCCTCGATGACGTCTGGGTGGTTGTCCTTGAGGTTGTAACTCTCCTGTGGGTCGGATTCGACATCGTAAAGCCAGGGCAGTCCGCTGATGTCCTTGCCATCAATGACGCGGTCGTTGGGAAGTTCCACGCCAGCGAGTGCAAGGCAGGTTGGGAACCAGTCAATGTTCATGGCGGGAGAGTCGCAGACCGTGCCTTGTGGAATTTTTTCAGGCCAATGCGCGATCATCGGGATGCGATAGCCGCCTTCATAACTTTGCCCCTTGCGCCCGCGGAACTTGCCCGCGCTGCCGTTGTACCAGGCGCCGTTATCGCTGGTGAAGATGACGAGGGTGTTCTCCCACTGTCCATTTTCTTTCAGGGTCTTGACCAACTGGCCGAGACTCCAATCGATTTCTTCGATGGTGTCGCCGTACAGTCCGCCTTTGGATTTGCCGCGGAAATTTTCCGAGGCGTGCAAAGGCTGGTGTGGATAGGTGTGGGCAAAGTACAGAAAGAATGGTGCCTCGTTGTTTTGCTCGATGAACTCTATGGCTTCACGGGTGTATAGGCCTGTCAGTTTGTCCATCTCTGTGAAGTCAGGTGACAGGCATTCATTGTCCCGATACAACGCGAAGTCTTTCATATCATTGCTGTGCGGCACGCCGAAGAAGTGGTCAAAGCCGAAGCGCAGGGGATGATATTCCGAGTAAATGGGAAACTCGCCGAGATGCCATTTCCCGACCATGCAGGTTTTGTAGCCGACGTTCTTCAATGCCCTCGCGATGGTAACTTCCTTTTCAGGGATGCCGCGCGGTTTCGGCTCGTTGTTGTAGTCCATCAACCCAAGTCGAGTGAGAAACTTTGCCATTTCCCAGCGCAGCTTGCCCCAGAAATCCTCCAGGCGTGAATCAACGGGCGGGCGGTGTCCCGCCCGTTTTGCGCCGAGTACCCATCCCAGCCCTGCGCGTTCGGGGTAACGTCCCGTCAGCAAGCCAAAACGGGATGGAGTACACAGCGAATTACAGGCATAGAAAGAAGTGAACTTCACGCCGCCTTGCGCCAGTTGATTAATATGCGGCGTGTTCATCAGCGTATTGTCGTAGGGCGGCAGGTCGCCGTAGCCGAGGTCATCACAGTTGATAATGATGATATTCGGCTGGTTATTGCGTTTGGATGTGGATTGCTTTTTGTCACTCATTGTCAGCTCTTTTTATTTCCAACCGCCAAGATTCTCTTTCATGCTTTTCTGCCATTTTTGGAAGATAGCTTCCATCGCTTCCACGATATCTGGATGCTCGCGCCTTAAGTTGTAACTCTCCCCGGGGTCAAGCTCGAGGTTGTATAACCAGGGGGCCTCAAGACTATTCTCCGATTTCCAATGCTTATCCAGAGGGATGGGCCACGCCATGGTGTCAATATCGCGGATGTATTTCCACTTTCCCATGCGGACTGCTTCCAGTTCCTTGTTGTGATAAAAGAAGAGACAATCATTCGGGTCACGCTTTCCATTGCTGGTCAGCAAGCTGAGGATGTTCTTGCCATCGATGACGCGGTCTTCGGGCAGATCCACCCCAGCCAGCGATAGCATAGTTGGAAATAGATCTATATTCATAGCTGGTTCCGAGCAGATACTCTTAGCTGTGATTCCCTTTGGCCAGTGGGCGATCATTGGGACGCGGAAGCCGCCTTCATAACTTTGCCCCTTGCGTCCGCGCAACCCTCCGGGACTGCCGCAGTATCCAGGACCGTTGTCGCTGGTAAAGATTACGAGTGTGTTGTCTGCTACGCCATTCTCTTCCAGCGCACGCATGACTTCTGCCACGCTCCAGTCGATCTCTTCGACACAGTCACCGTATAAGCCGCCCATCGATTTGCCTCTGAAGTTTTTCGATGCGTATTGAGGTGTGTGCGGGTACGTGTGGGCGAAGTAGAGAAAGAAAGGCTTGTCTTTGGATTCGTGGATAAATTGCACGGCTTCGCGGGTGTACAGGCCGGTGAGTTGGTCCATTTCAGTGAAATCTGGTGAGAGACATTCTTCGTTTCGATACAGAGCAAAATCTCTCATGTTGTTGGCGTGCGGCACGCCGTAGAAATAATCAAATCCATGCCGAAGCGGATTGTATTCGGGATAGACCGGGAATTCTCCCAAGTGCCATTTCCCTACCAGCCCTGTGCGGTATCCAACGGTTTGCAGTGCTTGACCAATGGTAATCTCTTCCTCAGGGATGCCGCGCAATTCAGGGAGAGTCCCGAAATCCCAGAAATGTAATTTCGACAGGTAGCTGACAAACCACCATCTGAAATATTGGTCATTGAATTTGGCCCACCAGTTCGCATTGTCTACGGCGGTGGTTCGGGGACCGATATGTTTGGCAAGCAAGAGCGATCCTACTCCTGCCCGCTCCGGATACCTTCCTGTCAGCAGCCCGAAGCGTGACGGGGTGCAGAGCGAATTGCAGGCATAAAAAGAGTCAAACTTCACACCGCCTTCCGCAAGTTTATCTATATTGGGTGTTTGGATTGATTCACTGCCAAACGAGGAAAGGTCACCGTAGCCAAGATCATCACAGTTGATGATGACAATGTTCGGGCGTGGAGCATGTTCAGGGTTCATTGACCGGCCTTGGGGTCGAGTGAGGCGGCGATCTCCTTCCGCAGTGCGTCATGCGAGTTTCGTGTGATCGGGTAGCGATAGAGGATCGGAACGCAGATCAGCATCGCTACTGCGGGAATGACCGCGTAGAAAAATCGGATGCCGAATAATGCTGTTTCGGTCTGCGCCGCGTTGGGGATGTACCCAGACCATTGCAGCGCCCAGCCAGGGACAGCGACGCCGAGGGCGTAGGCGAATTTGGTCAGGAAGTTGGAGATGCCGTAGTAAATGCCTTCGCGGCGTTTGCCCGTCATCTTCTCGTCGTATTCAATGACGTCGGGCATCATGGCGTACGGCAAAACCCATTGCGTTGAAAAGCTGATGCCGAGCACGACAGCGACGACATAAACCCAGGGAGTGGGATGATGCGGCAGGAAAAAGAAGGCCAGTAAAAAGGTGATGGACGCGAGAGTTAATCCTAGGGCGTAGGTGGGACCTTTATCGATTTTGTCTGCGAGTAATTTTGCAGGGACGGAGAACAAGCCTGTCATGATGAGCGAGCCGATCATGATAAAAGTGAGTTGGCTTGCCATGCCGAGTTGATATTGAATGAGGTATGGAAGCAATGCTGCCTGTACGGTGAAGGCAAATCCGCCCAGCATAAAAATGACCATCAGGATGACGAAGGGTTTGTTCTTGAAACACAATTTCACCGCCTGCCATACATGCATGTCGGTGGGTTCTTCTTTTAGTTGTGTAGTTTCTTTGATGGAGAAGGTGGTGATGAGCAGCATGGTCATTGCGATCGCGCCAAATGTTGCGCCTGTTCCGCTCCATGCCCCTGCGCGGCTCAGTCCCATGCCCATGAACAATCCCACCAACACAGTGACAAGACCTGCGCCGAGGATGTATCCAACAACGGCGTTGACGCTTTTGTATAACGCGAGGCTTGAGCGTTCCTGATAATCGTGAGTCACTTCGGCGATCAATGACGCGTAGGGAACGACCGCCATGGTCACAAAAGTATCTTTCAGCCAGAAAGTAAGCATTACGGCAAAAAAAGCGGTGAGGCCAGTCAACCCATGCGGCAGGGAAAGTTGAATCCAGCTGCCAATTGCAATGGGGACAGCTGCGATCAGCATATAAATTCGACGGCGGCCAAAGCGCGAGCGGGTTCGGTCCGACCAATATCCAAACAGCGGGTCATTGATCGCGTCCCAGGTTAACTTGGCTACGAGGAGGGCGCTTCCTACCAGCGCAGGGCTGATGCCCGCCACGTCGGTGTAGTAGAAGAGCAGGAAAAAATCCATGGCTGCGCGCAGGGTTGTGAAACCCAACTCAGCCAGGGCAAAACGGAACTTATAGCCAGCGGATAGTTTTTGATCCAAGGTGTACCTTCCTTTTGCGTATCGGTTTTGTAAGCGTATCTAAAACCATAGCAGGAAGGTGAATTCTTGTCGTCAAAAATTATAAATCTAGACTGTTTGGGCCGTGGACAGTAGACGGTTAGTGAAGTACGGACGATAGGGGGGCAATTACGGTCTACGGCCTGTTGTCCATCGTCTGTTTTCTGTACCCCGAAGGAGTTGTCCCCGTTTGTTGTTTGAAAATTGTATTGAAAGATTGCTTGGAACCAAATCCCACCTGAAAGCCGACGGCGAGCGTGCTTTCTTCGGGCTTGTTCACCAAAATCGACTTCGCCTCTTCCACGCGGTACTGGTTGATGTAACTTGCGAAATTCATCCCGAGCAGGTCATTGATAAATTCCGAAAGCTGGTGTGGGGTGATGAACAACATTGCTGCCACCTCATCCAGTTTCAAGTCGAACTGACGATATATTTTTTCCTCTTCCATTAATTCACGCAGGCGGGCAATGATCTTGTCGCGACTCAGGCCTTGAATGAGCGACTTCTTGTAGCGCTCCTGTTTTTGTTCTCGCGCCACCAGTTGATAAAAGTCAGGGTAGCGGTTCTCGAACAGCAGATAGACGATCCCTGCAATGCCAATGAACAGAATACCAAAATTCATCACAACACGGTTGGCAGTGATGAATCCCGCCGCGATCAGGAGCATGTTTACCATATACAGGATCACGATCGCGCTGGAGATGAGCACAGGTTCGCGAGTCGACTCGCTGTTTACGAAGCGCGTTTCCAGCCGCAGTAACATTCCGTATTGGATGAGGGAAACGATGACACCTGCGAGGATGAGGTACGAAGCGGCATACCGCGTTGGGTTGGAAAATACATCGCGGATCACTGCCTGACTTTGGGCTTGATTCACAAAATAGAACCAGGTCTCCCCGAGAAAGACGACTACTGCAGGCAGGATCTGAACTTTGATGCGTGCGGGGATTTGTCCACCCGGGTAGAAGAACATAAAGTAGCGGATGTAATTGAGCGGACCAGAAAGGAACAATAACGTTACGAACAGATACAGCAAAAAGGGATACTGCAAATGAAGGTCTTGGGTTACAAAATAAAGCTGCAGGGTTTGTAATCCAACCAACAGGTCACGTACCACCCGAAACAGGAAGGAGCGTCTCTTATTCTTGCGTGTGAGATGTAAAAGCGCCGTGTAGAAGGTCAACACGGCGGCAATTGCAATGACAATCGAGGCGGAACTCGCTAAAAAATTCATCGTGTAAGAGGTGATGCTAAACAGCGTCTCAAAAAATCATTCTTATACCCCATGTTGATTCGCATAAGCCCGTGGGAAGTTTTATATGACAGGTAAAAAATTTTTACCATTTGCAATTTGGCGTAGTGTTGATGCCAGCGGAAATTCCCACCCTTTTATACATCGTCACATTGGTAAAAGGTTCTCCGAGAATTCCGTCATGGATCGCCCACGAGCGCTTGCGTATTGTATCTGCCGCGTCGGGTTGTCGGAATGGATTGGATCCATCAAGAGCTGACATTAGGTCACCGCCGGCTTGAAAACCGGCATGGATGCTGTCCATCAGGCGTTTGCCCATTTGGTAGCGAAAGCCATAGCGTTCAAAGATGACCGCGTTGTGGTAGTACAACGGCTCGACAAAATACATGTCGTGTCCGAGCGCTGAAACAAAGCCTTCGAAAGTTTCGATGGCCTGGCCCAGCAATCTTAATCCGCGCCGTATCTGACCTGGAGCCAGCCCGGCTTCGAGAGCGGATCTCTCTGCCTCAATATTTCTGCGCAGCGTCCCGAATTTAGTGGGTGAGCCGTCAGGCATTTTGTCCACATCAAAACGCGGGGCTGACGGGTCGTTGAGGATGTATAGCAAAATATGGATCTGTCCATTCAACGTGTCTGTCAGATGCGCGTAGAAGATCGGGTCTGGAAAATCCATTTCGTGAAAAAGACGCATTTCCACATCGGTTGAACCGGTGGCAAAGCGGAATTGCAGCAGGTTGTAGCCCGCCGCAGAAGTAAGAGGCGGCAGGTGAAATTTTTCCAAGAGGGAGGCGGGAATATAACGTGAATAGATCGCGCGTTTTTCAGCTTCAGGTAATAAATTGATCCCGCCAATGGTGGAAGGGGGCATGTAGACTCCTTGTCGATTGTCCGACAATTTTTTTATCTAAGCGAACCGATCAATGATTAACCGACCTTCAGACGAATTGCTATCTAACTCTTGTGGCTCTTTCCTGACCGCGCGCCTCGTCCCGCTTTGCAATGGTGGCGCGTTTATCATAGGCTTTTTTACCTTTTGCCAGCGCGATCTCGATCTTGGCACGCCCGTCTTTGAGGTAGACGCGCGTGGGAACAACCGTCATGCCTTTGATGCGGATCTCATTCCATATCTCAAGGATCTGTTTTTTGTGCAGGAGTAATTTCCGCTTACGTTTTGGCTCATGATTAAAGTGGGTTCCCGCCTGTTCGTATGGCGCGATGTGCGCTTCCACGAGCCAGGCTTCCCGTCCATTCGGGACATCCACGAATGATTCTTGGATGCTGATCTGTCCCGCGCGGATGGATTTGATCTCCGATCCCTGCAGAACAAGTCCCGCCTCAAATTTTTCCATGAGGAAATATTCAAAACTTGCCTTGCGATTGGTTGCGATTATTTTTATATTTTCTGTCACAAGTTGATTTTAGCATAAGCCTGACAGGTTTATAAAACCTGTCAGATATTTCTTATGCCTACCCCCATTTGAGAATTGCGAAACCTGCAAGGATGCGCAGCACGCCGAAGAGGATCAGCGCATTGGTCAGGCCGATCACCTGTGCAATCGATGGCCCGGCGAGCGAACTGGCAAGAATGGCGATGTTTAGAATGATGCTGTACCAGGCCAGGTGGGATGGACGGTCATTGGCGGGGATATATTCAAGCATGTAGTTGATGTACGCGCCATTGACCATGGCGAACAGAAATCCGCCGAGGAAAGACAAAACATAGTAATGCCAGACTGTGTGGGCGGCCGCGAGCATGAACGGATACAGCGCGGTCCCCGCCGCTCCCCAGGCTGTCACTTTTTTATTTCCAAAGTGCTGAGTAGCGCGCCTCAACTGTGTGGAGCCGATCAGCACCATTAGATAGAAAAGTGCCGTGCCTGTCCCGATGTTGCTGTCGTTCAAATGCAGGATGCGCACATTGTAGAGCGGATAGATCGGTGTCGTCAGGTACTGCGCCAGATGGAAGAAGAACAAAGCGAGCAGGATGTTGCGAAAGGGCGTGCTCCAAATATCCAGGCGCAGCGCGGACTTGATGCCGCGGGGGGAGTCTGTTTGGGGCGTTGGAGCAGGCTGCGGTATGGAAGGACGCGGGAGGGATTCTTCCAAAGGGATGACATGGTATATATGGTAACTGCTCATTGCCGCGCCGAATGCCCCGATCGCAAATATGGCAGTGTAGCCGGCCTCGAAAGGCATGTTTTTCAAGAGGATGCCTGCGCCGAAAGATGTCACCATATATGTGATCGCGAATGTGATATTGCGCGTGCCAGCCACTTGCGCCCGGAATCGATCTGGGACCGATTCCGCGAAGAGGGCGTTGAAGCCGACGCCAAGAGGGGTGAGTGGAATTGCCATGAGGAATGCGAGAACGATGAGCGTCCAGATCTGGCCTTGCGCGTTGAAGAGCCAGGGCAGTGGGATCCACAAAACATAGCCGATGCGGAATACGATGGATGACCAAAATACTGCGCGCCCAGTGTGCTGTTTTTCGATCCAGCGGCCGGCCGGAATGGCTAGAAAGAGATTTACGATTGCAGCCATCGCAGCCAGCAGACCGATCTGCAACCCGCTGGCGCCGAGACGCGTGGCGTACACATTGAGGAAGTTCACGGCCGTACCGCTCAATACACCGAACCAGGCAATATCAGAATATAAATGCCAGAAGTTGGATCGATATTTTTCGGGAACATCTGATTGACGGAACAAGTTGAAGCGCATGGAAATGATTATAACTACGATTTACGATTGGCGATTTTGAGTTTTGGATTTACCATTGAGGGATGAATAACTTAAACACATATTTTTTGCTCGACCCATCTGTCACCTTTCTAAATCACGGCTCGTTCGGCGCGACCCCGAGACCAGTCTTCGAGGAATATCAGCGCTGGCAGTTAGAGCTTGAACGACAACCCGTTGAATTTCTGGGCAGGCGCTTCAATGGGTTGATGGCCGAATCCCGTGCGGTGCTTGGCGAATATCTCGGCACCCATGCTGATAATCTCGTCTATACCCAAAATGTGACTGTCTCCATGAATATTGTTGCCCGTTCGCTGGGCCTGGGCGCGGGCGATGAAGTTCTGGCCAGTGATCACGAATACGGCGCGATGGATCGCACATGGCGTTTCCTGGCGAAGGAGCACGGCTTCACATACATCAATCAACCCGTTTCCCTCGTTTCACGAGAAGCCTTCATAGACTCGTTTTGGTCGGCTGTTACCCCGCGCACGCGGGTTATTTTTCTCAGCCACATTACCTCGCCGACTGCTGTTATTTTTCCCCTGGACGAAATTATCCAGCGCGCGCGGCAGGCGGGCATCATTACTGTGATTGACGGCGCGCATGTGCCCGGCCAGCTTTCTCTTAAACTTGATTCCTTCGGCGCAGATTTTTACGGTGGTAATTTGCACAAGTGGTTGTGTGCCCCAAAAGGGGCGGGATTTTTATATGCGCGCCCGGAAATGCAGAACTTGCTAAAGCCCCTTGTTGTTTCGTGGGGATACGAATCTATTACGCCGGGCAATTCCACCTTTGTGGATCATCATGAATGGTGGGGCACGCGCGATGTCGCCGCCTTCTTATCGGTTCCTGCAGCCATCAAATTTCAAAAGGACCATGATTGGGTTAACGTCAGGAGCGAATGTCATAAACTGGTTAGGGATGCGCAAGGACGAATCTGCGAATTGACAGGACTCGCCCCGCTTCATGCTAGGTCGGATGACTGGTTCGCCCAACTGGCGGCCGCCCAACTGCCAATTGATACGGATCTACCTGCGCTGAAAATACGTTTGTACGATGAATATCGGATTGAAATACCGCTGATCGAATGGCAGGACAAAAAATTGATCCGTATCTCTGTGCAGGGATATAACACCGAAGCGGATATCGATCGACTATTATTCGCCTTGTCTAAATTGGTATCGATCAAATCATAGTTTTAATAAGGTTATTTGATATCTGGTGTGGTGAAAGTGTTTAAAATTTTATTACCATTGTCTATTCGTTTGATAAAGCTTGAATAAAAACCTCTTACCTCTGTCCACAGCACGAAATGCCTCTGAGACAAGGAGCATCGCCCAAATTTTCTTTACGCGGTTCAAAAAATGATCAGTCATCTTTGACGATTACGATTTTTACAAAATATACAAAAGTTATGAGTATATATGAAAAAGCCGAGTTCACAATGAACTCGGCTTTTTCATAATTCATTTCTACGCCAATTCTTTTTCAGCGATCGTTAGAGCTTCTTCGAATAACTTTAAGCCTTCATCCATCTCACTTCTGCTCATCGAGAGGGGAGGTGCAATTCTGATCACGCTTTTTCCGCAGGAAAGCATCAATAGGCCGCGTTCAAATCCAATGTCCACGACGCGATCGGTAAGTTCTTTCGCTGGCTCTTTGGTTTCTCGATTTTTTACAAATTCCACGCCGATCATCAGACCCTTGCCGCGCACTTCTCCAATGCTGGGGTGCCTCATCTGCATTTCTTTTAGCGCTTCGAGCGCGTATGCGCCAACGACTTCAGCGTTCTTCATGAATTCGGTTTCGATCAAGTCAATGGTCGCCAGGGATGCCGCACAGGAGATGGGATTCCCACCATAAGTGTTGCCATGTGTGCCGATCTCCCAATCCATGACAGATTTACGTGCGATGCAGGCTCCAAGAGGCAGTCCGGAGGCAATGCCCTTTGCAGACGTCAGCATGTCTGGTTCAACACCGAAATGCTCGATCGCCCACCATTTGCCGGTGCGTCCCATGCCAGACTGCACTTCATCCACGATCAGCAGAATGCCATGCTTGCTGCATAATTTCCGCAGGGCTGGGAAGAAACCATCCGGCGGGATGAGATATCCACCTTCGCCTTGAATCGACTCGACCAATATGCCGGCTACGTCCTTTGGGGGCATGATCTGGTTGAGGATCTCTTCTTCAATGTAACGGACCGTGGCCTCGCCGTAATCTTCGCCTTTACGGCGCTCCAAAACAGGTCTGTACGGGTTTGGGAATGGCGCATGGGTAACGCCGTTCATTAATGGATAGAAACCGCCATGATATTTTGCCTTGCTGGCTGTAAATGTCACCGCGCCCATTGTGCGGCCGTGGAATGCGCCGGTGAATCCGATGAAGTTCGTGCGTTTGGTGTGATAACGCGCCAGTTTGATCGCCGTCTCCACAGCTTCAGTGCCTGAATTTGTCATGAAAGAGAGTGCATCCTCTTTGAAAGGCGCGATCTCATCCAGTTTCTCAGCTAGTCTGACCCAATTTTCGTGGTAAAAGTCGGACGAAATATGCAGGAATTTTTCAGCCTGTTCCTGTACAGCTTTCACCACCTTCGGGTGAGAATACCCGGTTGACACGACTGCGATTCCGCCCATGAAATCTAAAAATCGATTGCCATCCACATCCCAAACTTCACTGCCTTTACCGTGATCCATTACGAACGGATATCCCCGCGGATAAGAAGGCGAAATCACCTTATGGTCTCGCTTGATCATTGCCCTGGCTTTTGGCCCGGGTAAACTAGATTGTGTCATACAGTCTCCTTATAACATTTAAGTCACTGCAAGGCTATTTGTAGTGACATTATTACTGTAACTTAAATTCAGCTAATGCGCGCGCGCCAAGCAGTCCTGAGTTATCGCCCAATTCGGCTCGCGCAATTACCAGCTCTTCAAGGTAGCGGGGGTGAAAGACTCTTTGCTTCAAGCTTTCATTGAACGAATCGAATAACAACGGTCCGCTCTGGGAAACTCCCCCTCCAAAGATCACAATGGAGGGGTCGAATGCGTGCAGAAAATTTGCCACACCGATCCCCAAATAAGTTCCGGCGATCTGATACGCCTCGATGGATAAGGCGTCGCCTTGTTTTGCGGCTTTGGCTATCGTGTAGGCTGAATTCTTTTTATCAACAGGAAGGATCGATTCCCGCCCGGCCTTGAGCTGTTCTGCCACGAAACGCTCGATTCCAGTTCCTGAAGAGAAAGCCTCAAGATGACCGGGCTGTCCGCAGCCGCATAGCGGACCATTTGCCTGTACCGTGGTATGTCCAAGTTCAGCTGCCAGTCCGTGAAATCCCTGCAGGAGGCGGTCTTCAATGATTACGCCGCCCCCAACCCCGGTACTCACGGTCAAATACAGCACATTATGATGTCCGCGCCCTGCCCCAAATTTCCATTCTCCAAGAGCGGCTAGATTTGCATCATTTTCCAGATATGCAGGAACTCCAAAATGCTCTGACAATTTTGCTGTAATCGGGAAATCATGCCACTCTTTAATGTTGGGCGTCATAATCACAATGCCATTATGCGGGTCGACCGGTCCCGGAGACGACACGCCGATCGCGTCCACTTTCATGTTCTTCGGCCAGATCCCTTCAATTAGATCGATCAGCCGCCCAAAAGCATTTGGCTCTTTGGCTTTGGTTTCAATCCGGTTATGGGTAAGCGGTTCGAGTTGATCGTGTTGGTAAGCGGCGGCTCGGAGCTGGGTTCCGCCTACATCAATTGCAACGATTGTGCGCATAAGCGCAATTATACCGTAAGCTTTTCCACGACTGCTGGAATTGACTCATCGTTTCAACCCTGCTATTATCTTTTTATGCGCTCCAAATTCTTGGAAAATTTTTGGCAAACGTTGCGCGATATTCCGCGTTGGTTTCGTCCAGGGCTGGGTATTAAGCGTTGGTTTGTCTTTGTAACACTTGGCATTACGTTATTGGGATTGGGTTTTGCTGTTATTGTTATAGATCTGTACAGAACCGACTCGTCCAATCCGATCCTGCTCTTGTTGCTTTCATATGCCTCCTTGCGATTTATCCCGCGGGTATGGCGCGCGCTCATTTTTGGCGGATTGGGAGTGGGCATCGTCACTTATGGCATCTATCAGCTTAATCGTTCATTGCTAAGACCGTTCATTCGCCCCGGCTCTGATGTGTTTGACCAGTTGACTGATTTTCGCCGCCGTGAGCGCGGACCCCGTGCTGTTGCGATCGGCGGTGGTCATGGACTGGCCACCTTGTTGCGTGGTCTTAAAATGCACACAGGCAATCTTACTGCGGTTGTCACCGTTGCAGACGATGGCGGTTCCTCCGGAAGGTTGCGGGAAAGTCTTGGCATTCTTCCGCCTGGTGATATTCGTAACTGTCTTGCCGCGCTCTCCAATGACGAGGATATGCTGACGCAACTTTTCCAATATCGTTTTAGCGGGTCACCTGATCTTGATGGCCATTCGTTTGGGAATCTTTTCATCACAGCGCTTGCGGATATCACAGGTAGTTTTGAAGATGCGGTGGTCGAATCGGGCCGCGTGCTTTCAGTGAATGGCCGTGTGCTTCCATCTACATTGCATGATGTTAAATTGGTGGCCAGCGTGGAGTTGCTGCATTCCCAAAATCAGATCCGCGTGGAAGGGGAGAGCAAGATTCCGTCAGTAGCGGGACGAGTCCGTCGGGTATGGTTGGAACCGGATAATGCTTCAGCTTTCCCGCCCGTTATCAAGGCCATTTTAAATGCAGATGTGATCGTGGTCGGGCCTGGCAGTCTGTACACGAGTCTCCTGCCAAACTTGCTTGTGCATGACCTGCTCTCTTCCATGCAAATAAGCCGCGCGATAAAAATTTACGTTTGCAATATTGCCACACAGCCTGGTGAAACAGATTCATTCACCTGCGCTGACCACATCCGCGCATTGGAAGATCACATTGGCGAAGACCTGTTTGATATCATTTTATGTAACGATAATTATAATGGCGAGATCGGCGCTTCAAAATGGGTGCGAGTCGACGACAAAACTCTTTTGGACTCCCGTGTCTATTGTGCCGACCTTGTTGATGATGGACATCCCTGGCGGCACGACTCTGTAAAACTTGCGCAAGCGGTTATGGATGTTTTTAACGAACGCACCGGACCGCTGCGTGAGCGCGGAGTATAGCAGGTGCTATAATTGGGCGAGTTTTATGTTAGAATAATAATATTGTGCTAAAATTCACAATCAATAATAAATTATTTAAGGAGAAATTAAAATGACAGTAAAAGTTGGTATTAATGGTTTTGGCCGCATTGGCCGTCTTGCCTTTCGCACCTTGAAGGCTCGTTTCCCAGAGATCGATGTTGTGGCGGTGAATGATCTGTTCGATTCTGCAACAAACGCGCATTTGCTAAAACACGATTCGACCTATGGGAATTTCGCCAGCAGTGTTGAAGTCAAAGATGGCAATATAATCGTTGACGGCAAAACAGTTAAGGTCACAGCAGAAAAAGATCCATCAGCCATCAAGTGGGCTGACATGGGTGCGGATATCGTGATCGAATCGACCGGTTTCTTCACCGATGCCACCAAGGCCAAGGCTCACATCGAATCTGGCGGTGCGAAGAAAGTCATCATTTCCGCTCCCGCCAAGAACGAAGACATTACCATTGTTTTGGGCGTCAACGATGATAAATATGATGCTCAGAAACATCATATTGTTTCCAATGCGTCCTGCACCACGAACGGCCTCGCGCCGGTCGCCAAGGTGCTTAATGATAAATTTGGTATTGACCGCGGCTTGCTCACCACTGTCCATGCCTACACCGGCTCACAGAAATTACAGGATGTCGGCGCAAAGGATCTGCGTGATGCCCGCGGCGCCGCACAGAATATTGTCCCGTCTTCAACAGGCGCGGCAAAGGCAGTTGGTTTGGTCATTCCCGAACTCAAAGGCAAATTCGCAGGCATGGCTTTCCGTATTCCCACGCCCACAGTTTCAGTCGTTGACTTTACCGCCATCCTGAACAAGGAAGCCTCCATCGAAGAGATCCGCGCCGCAATGCTTGAATATGCCAATGGCTCGATGAAGGGCATTCTCGATGTGACCGATGAAGAACTCGTCTCCACCGACCTGCGCGGCACATCCTTCTCAAGTGTCTTTAGCGCAGTTGATACCATCGTTCTCGGTAACCTGATCAAAGTTGTTGCCTGGTATGATAACGAATGGGGTTACGCCTGTCGCACTGCGGACCTCGTCGCGTTGATGGGGAAGAACCTTTAGTCTGATTGTCCATAGTCGCCTGGTCTGAAAGCAAAAAGACCAGGCGACTATTTGACTGGCAGTAAGAGACAAGACCATGAACAAAAAAACAGTAAAAGATATTGACCTTAAAAATAAGCGCGTGCTTATGCGCGTGGATTTTAATGTGCCTATGGCGGACGGCAAAGTCACCGATGACAAACGTATCAAGGCCGCTCTGCCGACCATTAAATATGTTTTGGATCAGGGAGCTTCATTGCTTTTGATGAGTCATTTGGGACGACCAAAAGGCGGTCCTGACGCTGAATTTAGCCTGCGTGCTGCTTCGGAAGCATTGGCTGCGTTGTTGGGGACTCCAGTTCAAATGGCTCCCGACTGCGTTGGTCCGGAAGTTGAAAAAATGGCCAGGGAATTAAAAGCGGGCGAAGTATTAATGTTGGAAAATACCCGCTTCCACAAAGGTGAAGAAAAGAACGACCTCGATCTCGCCAAACAAATGGCAGCGCTCGGTGATGTGTATGTCAACGATGCGTTCGGCTCTGCTCATCGCGCACATTCGTCCACCGAAGGGATCGCACGCTTCCTGCCCGCTGTCTCTGGTTTCCTGATGGAACAGGAACTTGAATATCTTGGCCGTGCAGTTGCAAATCCCGAACACCCTTACATCGCAATTCTGGGTGGCGCGAAGATCAGCGATAAGATTTTGGTCGTTGAAACACTGCTTTCAAAGTGTGACAAGTTGATTATCGGCGGCGGGATGGCGAACACCTTTCTTGCTTCGCAGGGGCTCAATATGCAGGATAGTCTTGTTGAAGCGGAGTCCTTGGAATTGGCAAAATCAATTATGGAAAAATCAAGCGATAAATTGATCCTTCCTGTGGATGCGATCATCGCGGATAAGTTCGACGCGGAGGCCAATACTCAGATCGTTGACGTGGATAAGATCCCTGCAGGCTGGCGCATGTTGGATGTGGGACCGAAGACATTGGAGCTGTATAAAACTTCATTGGCAGGCGTCAAGCTGGTCGTTTGGAACGGCCCTGTCGGTGTGTTCGAGATGCCGAAGTTTGCCGAGGGCACCTTTGCTCTCGCGCGCATGTTGGCCGATTCTGGCGCGATCACAGTCATTGGCGGCGGTGACTCTGCCAGTGCGGTCAAGAAAGCAGGTGTCGCAAAACAGATGACCCATGTTTCCACAGGCGGCGGTGCGTCGCTTGAATTCCTTGAAGGAAAAGAACTGCCAGGTGTCGCGGCCTTGCTGGATAAATGAACAAACAGCGCGGACAAAAGTCCGCGCTGAATTTTATAATAATGACTTCCTATCATTTCAGTTTACAGACAGTTTTGCAATGGATGACTGAAATTAACTTCACTCGGCTATAATCGGGAAAATCCAAAGTAAGCGGAGACCATGCATGTCATTTACCATTGGTGAAAACATAGGTCCTTATCGGATCATAGGGCAGCTCGGGCAGGGCGGTATGGCAACTGTTTATAAAGCCTATCACGCTGCGCTTGACCGTTATGTTGCCTTGAAGGTTTTGCACCAGGCGTTTAATGAAGATCAAACTTTTACCGCTCGTTTTCAACGCGAGGCGCGCGTGGTGGCAAAGCTGGAACATCCCAATATTGTTCCTGTATATGATTATGCCGAACATGAGGCGCGCCCATTTCTTGTGATGAAATATATCGAGGGGGATACACTCAAGGCTCGTTTGCAGCAAGGACCGTTGACGTCAAAGGAAATTGAAGAGGTGGTAAATTCGATTGGCTCTGCTTTGGGGTATGCGCATCGCCAGGGAATTTTGCATCGAGATATAAAACCGTCCAATGTGATGATCGCCGTGGATGGGGTGATGTATCTTGCTGATTTTGGCCTTGCTCGCATCGCGCAGGCGGGCGAATCCACCATGTCGTCAGATTCGATCATGGGTACGCCGCAATATATTTCGCCCGAGCAAGCGATGGGCATCAAAGAACTGGACGCGGGCACTGATATTTATTCCTTTGGTGTCATGTTGTATGAGATGGTGGTTGGGCAGGTCCCATTCAGCGCGGATACGCCGTTCTCAATTATTCATGATCATATTTATACCCCGCTGCCTTTGCCAATGAAGGTCAACCCCAATGTGCCTGAACCTGTTCAACGGGTCTTGTTGAAAGCACTTGCCAAAAACCGCCTTGACCGTTTTGAATCGGTTGCGGAGATGGTAAGCGCTTTTAAGAATGCGTGGACGGAGGCGGGAGTGCCGATGCAGGGAACCTCCATTACCATGCGTTCAGCAGGTTATAAGAGTGAGCCGACGGCTGTCAAAACTCAACAGGCAGTTTCAGTTAAAGAAACAGAGACAGTTAAAAGTGCGTCAAAGAAACGTTCGCCATGGATGTGGGTGGGCGTCGGGCTTATATCGATCCTTTGTCTGACGGTCGCATTTTTTGCAGTCATGAGGTATAAAAACCAGTCCGCTTTGACCCCAACGGTTATTGTACCTAACCCTGTGGTCTCAACCCAGCCACCTCAACCGACGAAACCATTGCCAGACTTGCCTGGCGGACGTACCCCAGGCGCTCAATTGCCGACGCCAAAGGTAAATAGCTCACCGCAAGTGACAGCGGCGCAGGAATTGGTAAACAAGAACCCTGGCGATCCTTTTGCACATTTGCAGCTTGCGCTTGCCTTGTGGGATGCGAATGAAGTCCGCCCGGCGATCGATGAACTTGCGCAGGCGGCAAATTTGGCCGGCCCAAACAATAAGGAATTTCTTTTGAAGGCTGCGGAGGAATTTAAGAGGCGTGAAGCCTGGGTGCCGGCGGCGGGCATGTATTTACGTCTGGTTCCAACGTACCGCGCTCAAGGCCTGCCAATTGAGTTGGAAAACGATTTCCGCGAAGCTGTATATAAAGCCTCAGAGAAAAAGGATATGCCGCTTTTTGTCTTCTTTGAGCGTATTGATAATGTCAATCTGCCGCTGGGGTACATTGCCCGCGGACGATACGCCCTGTTCAATGGCGATTTGAACGAATCCAGATCTCAACTGGCTAATGCTGAAAAACTAAAACCCGATATGTATGAAGTATTTTTATTAAAGGCTGAAATTGAAATGAAATCGGGCAGTCAAACTGACGCGAAGAATATTTTTCTTTCGCTCTCTTCGGATCTCGGCGCACCGCAGTGGATCCGTTTTATGGCCGAAAATTATCTCAAAAAAATACAATAGGAAAAAATATGCGAAAACCATTTGTTGCAGGAAATTGGAAAATGAACAAAACCATCGCCGAGACGCGCGACCTGGTTTCTCAATTGAGTGAAAAAATAAGCGCGATCACCGGCGTGGAAAAAATTATATGCCCGCCTTTCGTGTCGTTACAGACCGCTTCTGCATTGATTGGGGATTCAGATATTGGTCTTGGTGCGCAGAATATGCATTGGGAGGAAAAAGGTGCGTTTACCGGCGAGGTTTCGCCGGCTATGGTGAAAGAGTTGTGCGGTTATGTTATTCTTGGTCACTCCGAAAGGCGCGCTTATTTCAATGAAAGCGATGAGATTGTTAATCGAAAGTTGATCTCCGCCCAAAAATACGATTTGACGCCGATCGTTTGTGTTGGCGAGACTTTGGATCAATACGAATCAAAGCTGACTCGTGAGGTTGTTTCCCGTCAGACAAGTCAGAGTCTCAGGGATGTCTCTCCTGACTTTGCGCCGCGCATTGTGGTGGCATACGAACCGGTCTGGGCGATCGGGACAGGCAAAGCTTCCAACGGCCTTGAAGCGAACGCGGTGGTCAAGGATGTGATTCGTCCCGCCCTGACTGAGTTGTTCGGGTTGGAAACAGCACAGGCTATCCGCGTGTTATATGGCGGCTCTGTTACTTCATCCAACGCGGCTGAATTTTTTGGTCAACCTGATATCGACGGCGCGCTCGTTGGCGGAGCCAGTCTGAAATTGGATGAGTTCGCGGCGATCACAAGAGCGGCGGCGGGGTAATCGCACAAAATAATAATGGGTGTAAACCATCAACCATGGACTATCATCTACATTCCCCCAATTATTCATATTTATGTTGACTTCATTCGCTGGCGTATTCTGGTTTATTCTGACGCTTTTGCCGCTGGTATTTCTCCAGCGGCTTTTGCATCGTGAGATACAAGCTGTTTTGCTGATCCTCACGCGCAATGCGGAATTAACGATCGGCTTGTTCTCTATCCTCTTCCTTCCCGGTGTTGCCATGCATGAATTGAGTCATTTTCTAATGGCGAAGTTGTTGCGTGTGCGGACCGGACGGTTTTCATTGCTCCCGAAAGCGCTTCCGAATGGGCGTTTGCAAATGGGGTATGTCGAAACCGAACAAACGGATATATTTCGAGATTCTTTGATCGGACTTGCTCCATTGATCGCCGGCAGCGTATTCGTCGCTTATGTCGGCAGCGACCACCTGCAATTGGGTACACTTTGGAAGTTTTTACAAAATGGCCAGCTAAACTTGTTTTATATGGCGGTTGGGGTTCTGCCAACTGTAAATGATTTTTACCTATGGCTATACCTTGCCTTTGCGGTTTCCAGCACCATGATGCCGTCGGAATCTGACAGTCACGCCTGGTTTCCACTTGGGATTTGGGTGGTCGGGCTGCTTGGGCTTGCGGTTTTTGCCGGCGCCGGCGCGTGGATGCTTACAAATCTGACGCCGCTCGTTAATGGCTTTCTCTCAAATGTGGCTGAACTGTTCAGTGCAAGCGTGGTTTTGCACATTGTTTTTCTTATCCCCGCATTTATTGTGCATAAAATACTTGCAAAAGTCACGGGTGTGGATGTGAAAAGGTAATAAGGGATTGTTTCCCTATTTCAGGAAGATCCCCTCAGATTTAAAATACAATTTGAAATTTAAACTTCTGGCGACATTTTGCGAGCCGGCGTTGGTGATATTGTGCCGGTATTGTGCGATGATATTGTGCTGATTTGCCCACTCGCATAATCCGCCCACGACGGCTTTTCCTAACCCCTTCTTGCGAAAATCTGGATGAGTCAACACGCCAATGTCGAGAAAGCCCGTTCGTTCATACCCGCTTGCTGCTGCGACCAGCTGTTCTCCGAAAAAGACCCCAAAGGCGACCTGGTGTGTGACTTCTACAAAACCCTCATCAACATCTTCGGGCGTATTTGCGGCATGTAACACGGACATGGCGTTCGTGTCAGCCTCGCTCAATTGACGCAGAATGAACGGCTGGTCAGGAAGATACGCTGGCAGGTGCGGGGGGAATAGATAATATGCCAACCCAATATCCCATGAAAGGATCCGCTCACTTCCCCAGCTTGTTTGGATCAAATCGCCTGTCAGAGAAGTGTTTGCAGGTAATTCCTCAGTTAATTTTTCTAACTGCGAATAATAGGCGGGGTCAAGTTGTGCAAACGTGTGCTTTCCGATATGCCAAAGCGCGATGACATTGTCGCCATCATATTTACTTTCTGGTAACAGGGTGGTTCCACTTTGTTGTGCAGTTTCGATTGGACAACCGAAGTACCCCGTCCAATTCCTGTAAATGGTATTTTCGAATGTATCTATGTTCATTGTATCTTTGTCCATGATCTTGAGTTTATCCTGCAAGAGTTTATGCGTACTTTTCCGCCAGCTTCTTGATCGTATTCACACCCCTCAAGGTTGATTTGACCGCCAGCGCCTTTTCAATTGTCGCGTTTGAAACCTTGGATTCGCTCTGTTTCTTTTTGCACAGCCAATAGATCTCGCGCCCGTGGATGTGAAAGTCGTCAATGTTGGTTCGCAGTGACATCAACTTTTGCTTTGCGGCATCATCCAGCGGGTCAGCCAGGAAGCCGATGTTGAGCGCGCCTGCCGCATCCAGTTGGGACTGTGGAAAGGGTTTGTGTTTTGCGATCTCCACTACCTCTGTATCGGTGCGGATGAAGGTCGCCACTTCATATTCCAACGCTTCGCGCAGACATGCTTCGATCTTCTTTTCAAGCGCCTTGGTACTTCCCGCTTTTGCCTCAAAGATGACATTTCCGCTGGCAATAAAGGTTTCCACGTTGGAAAATCCAAGCGACTCAAATAGCTGGCGCAGGTGATCCATTTTGACAGTGTGACCGCCGACGTTGATGGCGCGCAGGAACGCAATGTGCTTTGTCATCGATTAACCTTTTCATAGTTTAGAAGTTTGTACATAAATACGGTTGTGTGCAGTGACCCGTCTGTGCTTCGTGCATATTCTGGAATTACACCTGCTTGCGTATAGCCCAAGTTGGCGTACAAGCGTTCTGAAGGATCGCCTGCTCTTGTGTCGAGAATTAATGTGGTTCGTCCTGTTCGCCGGGCTTCTTCCTCGATCGCGTTCATAAGCGCATGACCCACGCCTCTTCCTCGATGCGATGCAAGAACAATGAGCTTTGTTATCTCGGCTCGATGGCTCGCATTTGGGTGATTTGCCAGGTTCAATTGAACCGTACCTATGATTTCCTGATCTATTTTTGCAATGAGCAGAATCCGGAAAGGGGTTTTCAGCGCGGATGCAACGTCCCGCCAATACGTAGATGCGTCTTCCTCGGTGAGGGGAGTGAGAAATCCGATGGACGCGCCATTTGCAACCGCGTCCTGTACGAGAGAGGTCAGATTTGGAAGCAGCTTTATTGTGCTTTCGGAAGTGAGACATTCGATGTTCATATTGCTTTCAATTACGAAATTATAGCATTTAAAAAAGCTCCGAGTTCATAGAAACTCGGAGCTTGCTGTGTAAACTTTATCTTCGATTTCCGCCGCGATCCCCTCCGCCGCTGCGTCCACCCCGATCTCCGCCGCGTCCGCCTCTGTCGCCGCCGCGTCCACCCCGGTCTCCGCCGCGACTCCCACCGCCGCCACTGCGTCCACCCTTGTCTTTTTCACGGGCTTCTTCAGCCGACCAGCCTTCAAGTACAGCCTGGCGTGACAGGCGGATCTTACCTTGCGGGTCAACGTCCGTGACCATCACGGTCAATTCATCGCCGAGAACACAAACATCCTCGACAGCATTCACGCGTTCGCTTGCGAGTTGTGAAATGTGTACGAGCCCGTCGATGCCGGGCAGGAGATTTACAAACGCCCCAAAGGCTTCAGTGCGCACTACCTTGCCGGTATAGATATTTCCAATTACCACCGACTCGGTCAAGCCCGCTACCCGTTCCTGGGCGATCTTGGCGCCGACACTGTCGGTCGAGGCGATGTAAACCGTACCGTCTTCCTGAATGTCGATCTTGGTATGGGTCTCTTCCTGTAACGCGCGGATATTCTTGCCGCCGGGACCAATGAGCGCGCCGATCTTGTCGATCGGGATCTTGACGGTGATGATGCGCGGAGCATGCGGTTTCAATTCCGCGCGTGCTTCGGGCAGGGCTTCGAGCATCTTTTCCATGATCGACATGCGGGCAGTGTGAGCCTGCGCCAGCGCTTCCTTCATCATTTGCGTGCTCAAGCCGCTGATCTTGATGTCCATTTGCAAGGCGGTGATACCAGCGGCAGTTCCTGCGACTTTGAAATCCATGTCGCCGAGATGATCTTCGGTTCCCTGAATATCGGTCAAGATTTGATAGCGGCCAGTTTCGTCTGTGATAAGTCCCATGGCGACGCCGGATACAGGTGCCTTGATTGGCACGCCCGCATCCATCAATGCCAAAGTCGAACCGCAGACTGAGCCCATCGAAGTTGAGCCGTTGGAGGATAACGCTTCGGACACAACGCGGATGGCGTATGGGAAGGATTCTTCAGCTGGGATGACGGGTTCGAGCGCACGTTCTGCGAGCGCACCATGCCCGACCTCGCGCCTGCTTTGTCCACGCAGCATTTTGACCTCGCCTGTGGAGAAAGGCGGGAAGCTGTAGTGGTGCATGTAGCGTTTATTTTTCTCTGGGGATAAATTATCGAGTTCCTGTGCTTCACCCAACGTTCCGAGTGTTGCAAAGGATAATACTTGTGTCTCGCCGCGTGTGAAAAGACCAGTGCCGTGTGCGCGAGGGGAGAGTCCCACTTCGCACCAGATCGGGCGGATTTCGGTCGGGGTGCGGCCATCGGGACGCTTGCCCATGCCCAGGATTCTTTCACGCACGATCTTGTGCTCGGCTTCGCTAAATGCAGATTTCACATCTTTTGCGGCGGGAGCGGTTGTATCGCCTTCGATGCACATTTCAGCAACGACTGCGGCTTGTAATTCGTCCATGCCGCCGTAGAATTCGCCTTTGCTCAACGGCTTGTCAAGCAATTCGTTCATCTTGGCGTTGACTGATTCGAATACTTTCTTCTGCAATTCTTCGTTCGCAGTCGTGATGGTGGCTTCGCGCTTGAGCTTGCCAATTTCAGCCTGCATCTTGAGTTGCAATTCAATGATCGGCTGCATGGACTGATGTCCCAATTCAAGGGCGGCGACCATGACATCTTCGGGGATTTCGTTGGCGCCGCATTCCACCATGAGGATCGCATCTTTGGTGCCGGCAATTCTCAGGTCCAGGTCTGAAGCGTTCATTTCCTCAAAGGTGGGGTTGAGCACGAACTCACCGTTGACGCGTCCCACACGGACAGCGGCCACCGGTCCAGCCCAGGGGATATCCGAGATCATGATCGCGGCAGAAGCAGCATTGATCGCGAGAATATCCAGCGGGTTGATGCCATCGGCTGAGAATGAGTACATGATAACTTGCACTTCGTTTCGCATGCCATGTGCAAAGAGCGGGCGCAGGGGGCGGTCTGTCAGTCGTGCCACAAGGATGGAATCGGTGGAGGCGCGGCCTTCGCGTCGGAAGAAGGAGCCGGGGATCTTGCCGCCGGCATACATGCGCTCTTCGTAGTCAACGGAAAGTGGGAAGAAGTCAATTCCTTCGCGTACGCCGCCCATGGTGGCTGCGGCGAATACGATCGAATCTTCCACGCCGAAGGTGACCGCGCCGCCTGCTTGAGCGGCCAATGTGCCTGTCTCAAAGGTGAAAGTGCGCGTGCCTACAACGGCTGAATAGCGTTTTAATTCGGGTTTCATTATTTTTTTGTCTCCTGTTGGGGCGGCTCGCGAGCCGCCCTTATAAATATTACCCGCCAGTTGGTCAGGGACTGAAGAGTGGGAACAACCATTGTTGTTCGCGCTATTCAATTCCTGACTGCGGGATTTTCCTCCTCGCCTTGATGGGCAGGTAGGTGAGGGTTTAAAAAGACCCTAAAAGTCTCGCGACCTTTAGGGTCTTTCACTAACTACTTACGGCGGAGTGACAATCGTTCGGTTACGTTTAGATAGTTCTGGTAGTTGCTTGAGCGCAAGTACGTGAGCAATCGGCGGCGTTGACCGACCAGTTTGAGCAAACCACGGCGGCAGGATTGATCCTGCTTGTTGCTTCGCAAATGCTCGGTGAGCTGAGTGATGCGATTGGTCAGGATGGCGATCTGAACTTCAGGGGAGCCGGTATCCTTGTCGTGGCGATGAAAATCTTCGATCGCCTTGGTCTTGACTTCTTTTGCAAGCGGCATGACGTGTGCTTCCTTTCTTTTAGATTTTTTGGGCGGTGCGAACACCGCGCTACGCAGGTCTCCGTGTCCACAGCTTTAGTTCTCTCAAGAGAACTTGACCGTAGGGCAGGACCAGTCACGGGCGAGATTATACCAGAAAAATCTTGCCTCCAAATTCCATCTGTGCTAAACTTGTCAAACTTATCCCACTGAAAGGAGGCTGCTTCGATGAAAGAAAAATTTACCTCACACTTTGAACTTTGTGCGCCTCCGAGCGAGTTATTTTAGACTCTTCATGCTTTTCTGCATGTACCGCAGGCGCGCCCTGCGGTTTTTCATTTAACCGCCTATTGTTCCGTCAAATTAGGAGAATTCTTGTGACCCCTGCTATTTCAGTTTCCAACTTATCAAAACATTACAATGTCCCCGAGCGTGAAGGCGGGATGAAAGCGGCTGTGATCAGCCTGTTCAACCGTAAATATCGCACAGTCAAAGCGGTGGATAATGTCTCTTTTAGCATTGAACCGGGCGAAGTCGTCGGCTTTCTTGGTCCGAATGGCGCTGGAAAGACCACCACACTCAAAGTCTTGAGCGGACTTTTACACCCAACCTCAGGCTCAGTGAATGTTTTGGGTTATGAGCCGACCAAGCGTTCCCATGACTATCTGCGTCAGGTGGCGTTGGTCATGGGCAACCGCAATCAACTGTCCTGGGATCTGCCCGCCATCGACTCGTTTGAACTACAGCGTGCGATCTATGGCGTCCCCATGTCTGAATTTAAAAAGACCCGTGATGACTTTATTGACCTGTTGGAATTAAAGGATCTGGTCAATAAACCCATCCGCAATCTCTCGCTGGGCGAGCGCATGAAGATGGAGATCGTTGGCGCTCTGCTTCATCGTCCCAAAGTGCTTTTCCTCGACGAGCCGACCATTGGTTTGGATGTCACCATGCAGCGCCGCATCCGCACATTCATCAAGGAATACAACCAGCGTTGGGGCGCGACCGTCCTGCTCACCAGTCACTACATGGCGGATGTGGAAGCCCTATGCAAGCGCGTCATCGTGATTCATCATGGGCGGACTCTTTTTGACGGAGAGTTGAGTACGCTCGTCACTCAATTTTCATCTTTCAAGACTCTCGGTGTCACTCTGCCGAACCCTGAAGTTGACCTGTCTCAATACGGGGAAGTGCTTACCCGTGACGGTTCGCGCATCACCTTGCGCGTCGCCAAATCGAAGACTTCCCAAGTCACAGCGAATCTGCTTTCCGACCTGCAGGTGGATGATCTGACCGTGGAAGATACTCCAATTGACGATGTGATTGACAGCGTCTTCACCTCCAGCGAGGAGGCTAAATGAGACGTTATATTGATTTTTATTTAGCCATGATGCGGATTTCCATTCTGGAACAAATCCAATATAGTGTGGCGAATTATTTTTATATGATAGGCATGATTACTGAGCCGGTAATCTATCTGGTCGTGTGGACTACCATCGCGAAACAGGAAGGCGGCTCCGCAGGTGGGTACACCGTGGGCGCGTTCGCGGCATATTACATCATCTGGACTTTGGTGCGCAACATGAACATTGTCTTCACCCCATATGGGTGGGAATGGCGCATTCGTGAAGGGCGGCTTTCGATGGAGTTGATGCGTCCGATCCACCCCATCCATGCTGACGTCGCCTTCTTCGCGGGCTGGAAGTTTGTGGTCATCCTGCTCTGGCTGCCATTGGCTGCCATTCTTTCATGGATATTCAAACCAACTTTTGATATCCGTTTGATGGAGGTCGTTGTATTCTTTCTTGCCATCTGGAGCGCCTATCTGATCCGCACCATGCTGCTTTCGCTGCTGGGTATGATCACCTTTTGGACTACGCGCGTCAGTGCCATCTTTGAGTTGTACTTCGGTCTTGAACTGATCCTCTCTGGCCGCCTCGTGCCAATGACCATCATGCCTGCCTGGGTGCAGAATCTTTCAAATTACCTGCCATTCAAATGGACATTTTTCTTTCCGATTGAAGTGCTCGTCGGCAATATGACCGATGCCCAGCTTTGGTCAGGTTTCGGAATGCAGGTGCTGTGGATCGCAACAGGCGTCGTCATGCTCAACCTGATCTGGAGTTTTGCCATCAAGCAGTATTCCGCGGTGGGAGGATAGCCTTATGAACCCAATAAAACTTGCTCTTACCTATCTGCGGATCGGTGTATTGAATGAGATGCAATACCGCATCAATTTCTTCATCCAACTTCTTCAATCGTTTATCTCGGTCGCCACGGGACTGATCGGTCTCTCGCTTGTATTTGGGCAGGTGACTACGCTTGCGGGCTGGTCCCGCCCTGAGCTGCTCGCTGTGATGGGAGTTCACTTGCTGATGGGAGGTGTGATCCGCTCCGTTATTCAACCGAACATGGAACGCCTGATGGATGATGTCCGCAACGGTACATTGGATTTCGCACTGACCAAACCCGCCGACGCGCAAACCCTTGTCAGTGTGCGTGAGTTCCGCTTCTGGCAGTTGGTGGATGTCATTGTTGGGATGGTTGTGATCAGTATCGCTTTTGTTCAACTGAAAGGTGCATTGGGTATATTGCAGCTTCTTGGGTTTCTCGCGGCCTTGGTTATGGGCGGGGTCATGCTGTATTGCGTCTGGCTGATGGTTACATCCATTTCATTTTGGGTCATTCGTGTTCAGGAGATCAGCAATCTCTTTGAAGGACTATATGCCGCGGGCCGCTGGCCTGTGGGTATCTATCCCGATTGGCTTCGCACAGGCTTGACCTTTTTGGTTCCCGTCGCTTTTGCTGTGACCGTCCCTGCCGAAGCATTGACCAACCGCCTCAGCGGAACGAGTTTGCTGTTTGCCTTTGGTATGACCCTCTTGTTTGTCATCCTCTCGCGCGGACTATGGCGGTTGGGATTAAGTAATTATTCAGGAGCGTCTTCTTAAATAAAAATGACAGTCACTTTTAAGGTGACTGCCATTTTTATTATAGCTATTGAGGTTATTAAATCTCGATTTGAATCGCGCTTCCACTCTCATAGCGCCGCAACCCCTTGTGAAATATAAATATCGCCAGCGCAAGGAAGCCAGTTGCGCCTAATAATAACTCTCCCAATACCTGCCATGAGAAAGCGCGGATGAATTCCGCGGGTACGGCGCCCATTAACGCGGCGGGGATGAGGGTGAACAGGATCAGTTTGGCGTAACTGTCAAAGAGCGTGATCGGATAAATGCCGAAAGTCAGCATGGCGTTGAGCATCAAACCACTTAAATTAGACATCGTGCCGAACCAGAAGGCGAGACTCTGCGTCAGGATCAGGAATGCCCCGAAAACAGTGGCGGCCAATAGCATGGCTAGAACGTAGCGGACGAGTCCGTCCCACGAGAAATATCCTGACATGCCGTAACTGATAAACCCGTAGATAAAATCCCCCAATCCGCTTGCGATGGTTCGGCTGGAAACGGTGTGCAGAAGAACGGGACGCGGCAGGGAAAGATAATAATCAAGCCTGCCTTTTGAGATGATGTCGCTCAAAGTGAAGGCGTTGCCGAACAGCAGGCTGACGATGCCGAATGCGCTTGCCAGCACGCCGAATGTGACATACATATCGTTCACGCCCCAGCCGCGCACATCCTTGAATTTATCGAAGAAGATGATCCAGATCGCGAAGTAAATGAAATTGTTCGCGAGCATGCCGATGACCTGGGTCAGGAACGCGGCGCGGTATTCCATGGCGGATAGTAGATTTGTTTTCCAGATGGCAAGCAGGATCTTGAGTTCTGTCATTTATCCACCGTTTACCGTTAATTGAGTCAACCCGCGGCGATAGGCAACGGTCAGTAAAAAAATTAATACGATGATCCAACCAAGTTGCAGGGTCATGACATTGATAAATATCTGCGTGGTTGGTGTAACGAATAAACGCGCAGGTCCATAGATCGCGCTGGAGAAGGGCAGGAATTTTGCGAAGGTTTGCAGCCACTGCGGATAAAAATCCAGCGGAATTAACATGCCGCCAAAGATAAAGGCCAGCTTTTGATATATCCATGTGAAGGCGGACACATCTTCAATGATAAACGCAGAAAGACCGATCATGGCGTTGATGCAGAAGTGTAAAACCCATGCGCCCAGGATGGCGGGTAATGCAATTAAGAATCCTTCGGGGTGCTCAGGCGCGCCGACCAGCCAGAGTACGGTCAGCCCGCCAAAGACGGCGTTGAGCATGGCGCGGAAAATAGTCTCGCCCATGGCGGTGCTGAATTGATAAAGTAAAAAGTCATACGGTTTGTTGAGGATGTACGCGATGGAACCGTCTTTAACATTTTCAGACATGGTGCGGGCAATCGGCGGGCGGCCCAGTTCAATGGTCTCTGCCAGCATGAGATACCAAAGTGTATCGCGCAGGGTCAGGCCATTCATAGACTCAACACCTGCTGCGCTGAAGGTGACTTTCCACAGTTGATAAAAGATCCACATGAAGGGGATGATCATCAAACTGCGCCCGGCCAGTTCACCGGGGTAGGCGAGTGAGTTGATCAGTGTGATCTGAAAGATGGACCAGTATTTTGAGATCGTTTTCATGGCTTCGCGTAGGCAGACTGGTGCGTGTGCCTTCTAAAATGGTTTTAAGTTCTGTAGCGCTTCAAGGAAAATTGATTCAAACTCAACTTGTTTGGAACTGCCTTGTTCTGATTGCATTAATTCCAAATAGATGCTTCGCAAAAGATTGCGTGTATTCTGAAAAGCCCGGTTGCGGTCTTCGTCGGTATAAGCGCCCGCCCAGTCTTGCGCGGTGAATGAGCCCGCCCATGCCTTGATATTTTCCACTGGGATCTGGTCCCGGCGTAAAATCTGATTAACCGCACTGGCGAGTCTTTCATCTTCGCCATGAATATAAATGTAATTTGTCGAGTGGATGATCTTCTCTGAAATTGCGTTCAGAATGTTCAGAAAATCTGGCTCTTTAAGGTGCCGGTTGCGCCCAAGCACCAGCATTAAGTCAGCGCTGTGGGCGAGAGCGTGCGCCCATCCTTTAATGGGAATATATCCACGCGGATCTTTTTCAGCGGTGATGTACCATAGGCCTTGCTCGAGAACGAAAGCAATATCCGATTTGTCGAGCAGGCTTTTTTTGTTATCGTTGTGGATGATCTCAGCCAGAAAGAGAATGGAGAAGGTGCGCAGAAAGATGGAGTCGCTTTCGATCTCGCCTATTCGAATGTGAAGGTTTGCCAGCAATTCCTTGATATATCCGCGTAGCTCCTCAACAGAATAACGATCCTGTTTAAGCCAGTTTGCGAAGACTGTGTATCCAATTTCATCGCGCAATTGCGGGTCTGTTGAGCCGAGGTACGAGAATAGTTCACGTGTCAATCCGGCGAGGGTATGACCTGCGGGAATTTCATATTGATTTTTTTGTATCTCTGTCCAAAATTCTTTGTCCATGCTGAATATTCCTTCTACGCGTTTGCTTCCTGATAAATATTAGAGATCACTTCTTCAAGCGGCGGGTCGGAAATAGTGATGTCCATAATATCGCCAGCCTCCGAAAGATGCGAGATGACGGCATCAACAGGGGTTTGCAGTGTATCAAATTTTAATTTCACACCATAATGCCCAACCTTTAACGTCTCCACGCCGGCAATCGAGAAATCCTTCGGAACTTCCAGCGCGTAACGAACTTGAACCAATTTTGTGGTCAGGAAGTTACGCTTCAAGTTTGAGACCTTGTCTTCGTACACGATCTGTCCGTGGTTGATGATGATGACGCGTTTGCACAAGGCTTCCAGGTCACCCGCGTCGTGGGAGGTGAGCAGCACACCAACACCCTCCTCTTGATTCATGCGCTTGATCGCGTCACGGATATGCTGTTTTGCAACTACATCCAAACCGATGGATGGTTCATCGAGCAGGAGCAGTTTCGGGCGGTGCAGCAGCGAGGCGGCCACTTCACAGCGCATGCGCTGTCCAAGCGAAAGTTTCCGCACCGGCACATCCAGCAGGTCCCTGATCTCAAACGCATCTGATAGGTAATCAATGCGCTTCCTGGTCTCGCGGTCGTCCAGCTCGTAGATTTTCCCGAACAGCAAAAAGGTGTCCATGGCGGGCAGGTGATACCAAAGCTGGGGGCGCTGCCCAAAGACCGTGCCGATCTGATAAGCAAGTTTTTGTCTTTCGCTCCACGGAGTAAATCCCAGCACTTTCGCGTCGCCGCCGCTTGGATGCAGAATGCCCGTCAGTATTTTTATGGTGGTGGATTTTCCTGCGCCGTTCGGACCGATGAATCCGAGCAGTTCTCCCGCATCCATCCTGAACGATAGGCTGTGAACTGCTTCGATGGAACTATACTCAGGCTTGATCAGCGCACGCAACGACCCGCTCAACCCCGCGGCTTTGCGTTTGGTCTGGAATGTTTTTTGCAGGTTTACTACTTCAATTGATGTCATGTTGTTGTAAAATGGGTGCAGAGTTTTCGCAATATTATAGCGTGAAAGAGGTAGCGTATGCGCAGGTCCCAATTGATGATGGTGTTGATGATTTTTTTACAAGCCTGTTCGGGCGTTTCATTATCCCGAACAACGGATGTGCCCTTGCCTGTGGAAACTTCAACTGCGGTATTTACAGCGAGCATTACGCCGAGCGCTTCGCTCACACCATCCATCACACCTTCGCCAACGATCGTGCATTTCCCAACCCAGGATCCAAATTTTCCGACAGCCACATTTGTGCCGATCCCGATCATTGCGGGCATCAATACGATCACACCGGTCCCAACCGCCACATCATCCCTTCCAGGTCCAGGGTTTTTGTCTGTGGATATCTCGGAGAGTAAGATCTTTTGGGGAAGCTGTAAACCAAATAGATCCAAGGTCACTGCAAAAGTTTTGGACCCGGATGAAGTTGTAAGCGTTGTCATCTTCGTTCAAGTGAAATCTGCAAAGGAAGAGGATTACACTCCGTGGACGACGGGTGACGTCATGTTCAATTATCGTGATGGAACATTCTCCTACAATTTGCGCGCGAACGAGATCGAGGGGCATAATCACTATAAAAATTCATGGGTCAGGGTGCAGTTGGTGGCCACGAATAATAAAGGAGAAGAGGTTGGCCGCACAAAAATTTATACCGAGGCTGCCGCCATGTCGCCTTGTATGTGTCTTGAGCCTTTAAAGGGCTGCCCGATCGTAACGCCAAAACCATGAAAAAAATATACTTTCTTCTCACCTGCGCAGTCTTGTCCATGTCCTGCTCTCTGGGTGCGTTGTCGTTTGGTACGGCTGGAACTCCCACGCCGCAGCTCCCCTCAACGAACACATATACGCCAAGGCCGACTGTCACGCCTGTTACACCAACGGTTACTTTTACCCTCACTCCGACGCAGGTCGGGCTAAAATCTCCCACACCCACGCAGATCATCACTGATACGCCTGTGGTTAGTGTGACCCCGCTTGCGTTGATCACTCCCAACACGGGCACACCCACCTTGCAAATGGAAGGCTTCTTGACGGTTACGGTTTTTGGAACGGAGTTTTATAAATCGGGTCAATGCCAGCCTGGGACGATAAAAATTACCGCGCAGGTCTCCGATCCTGTTAATTCAGACATTGTTGATCTGTTCGTGCGCTTCAAAAGTAAACGTGAAGGTACGCTGGGTGAATGGACTCGGATCACCATGCAAACCATCGGGGCCGGCACATTTACCCATGATCTCACCCCTCAGGAGATCAAAGGTTTCGAAATATTCCGGAACACCTGGGTTCAATATCAATTGATTGCCAGCACTTCCAGCGCGCGTGAAATTGGACGGACCGCAATCTTTAAAGAATCTCTGGCAATGGTCGAATGTATCCTGACACCAACTCCATCACTGACGATAACCCCCACTGTGTTGAAACCCTGATGGAATTTCCGTCTGACTTGATCTTATTCTTGAGGAGGGTTGAGCGTGTCTCTGCCTTGACAGGCGCTGGCGTCTCACAAGAGAGCGGACTCCGCACTTTTAGAGACACTCAATCCGGGCTATGGGCGCAGTACCGTCCCGAGGACCTGGCTACCCCTGACGCATTTGAACGCGACCCCAAACTGGTTTGGGATTGGTACGCCTTCCGCCGTGAGGCTGTCAAAGCAGTACGACCCAATCTGGGCCATTACTCACTAACCGAGATGGAAAAAAAATTCCCGGAATTTACGCTCATCACTCAAAATGTGGACGGCCTGCATCAACTGGCTGGAACCAAAAATGTCCTGGAATTGCACGGAAATATCCTGCGCGTACGATGCGCGGTCTGCGGCCGGTTTACAGAAACATGGGGGAGCGACCTGGATTCTGTCCCGCGTTGTGATGAATGTGACGGATTGCTGCGCCCCGACGTTGTCTGGTTTGGTGAATCCCTTCCACGGCTTGAGTTGGAATCCGCAGTGACGGCATCGCGCAGGGCGCAGGTCTTTTTTTCGATCGGGACTTCGGGAGTGGTGCATCCTGCCGCCGCGCTGGCACTCGCCGCACGCGAGAATGGATCTGTGGTCATTGAGATCAACGCCGAGCCGACTCCGCTGACCCCCAGGGCTGATTTCGTCTTTCATGGAAAATCTGGCGAAATATTACCCGCGTTGGTGAAAGCGGTTTGGGATATTTCCATTCAAGTCTGAAAATGTTCCCAGAGTTTTATATTCCATCCCTGCGTATTTAGCGCGAACATCCTGTGGACAGCAGTCATGGAACTTCAAATAATTCAACAAGCTTGCCGGTTTGTTTCACAGTGGCGTTCATTGATTCAAGTTGTAATTGAGCCTGAAAGATTTTTCTATCCAGGATTCAAAATCCCGCTGGCTGGATTCTGAAATATCGGCTGCAAGAGGGTGTTCGATCATTTTGTTTCTGATCTTTTCAATTACACCGCTTACATCCCGTATTTCCTGTGTATTGCCCTTTTCCAAAATTAATTCATGGACATGGTGATATTTCCAGGCGGGGTGAAAGCCCATGTGAACATACAATGCCTGAATAAAACCGTTTCCCGCCAGTATTCCCCCTGAAAAATTAATTTCAAGACCTAGGTTTTCGTAAATATTATTGAATAATGGATAATCCCCTCCGGGAGCATTCGGAATAACCCCGTTAATGGCCGGGCTTGTCTGTGGAACAAACGCCTGCCGTATTCCATTGTTTTCATAAATTCCAAAGGATACCTGTAGGTTATCCAGGAGCAATTTATTGGATTGGATTTTGTATTGACAGACATAACCCCGCCAGCAGGAAGATACGGTTGCGACTGGATTGATTCCCCAGGCTTGAGGAATGAACAGGTCGTTGCCGTTAACGCCAACAACGGAAAAATTTTCTTCATTTATCCAGATGCTGTCAGAGATTTGCGCGGTCATTAGCCGTACTTTACCACCCTGAACTTTTCTTCATACCGCGGATTCTCTTCTGTGCTGTCTTCTGTTCGACGGGACTTAAATCTCTCAACGAGTTTCTCAGCATCTTGAACCTGCGTCTTGTGCTCAAGAACTGCTTTGAGTTTGATGTCCCACGTTTCAGTCACATCGATTGCAGTGTTGGGTTGATTGGTAAGGGAGCACCATACTTCTTTTGGCATATGCGGTTCAAAACCTTCGATAAGCAATTCCGGGAAGTATGCGATATTGCCGGCGGCTGGGAACACTGCGTCCAGCACTGCCTGTCCGCAATAGCGGTGATCGGGATGGTTGATCCCGTATGTTGCGAATAAAGTTTGCGGGTCGCAGGTGACGAGGATGTCGGGCTGGTGCCTGCGGATCTCGCGCACAATGTCACGGCGCAGCTTTAAGTCTGCGACGACGTACCCATCCTCACGGTCCAGAAAATGAACCGCTTTTGCTCCGATGATGCTGGCCGCGTTGTTTTGTTCATCGGGTCTGAGAGCGCATAAATTTTCTGGAGTCATTTCAGGGTGAGTGGCGGGATTAAATCCTTTGTCGCCGCAAGTCAGCAGCAGATAGGTGATCTCATGCCCTGCGCGTGCCCAACGCGCTAGCGTGGCTCCGCAAAAAAATTCCGGGTCATCGGGGTGAGCCAGAATCACCAGAATTTTTTGTGGGGATTCCCAGGTATCAGTTATTTCGGTCATTGTTTTTCTTGAGCGGGCTGGCTTTTCCGCAGGTGCATCCGCCGCCTTCGTGACGGTCACAGGGAGCCTGGGATTTGCGCCGCAGGGCTTCGAGTTCGTCCCACGGTTCGATCTCTTCGCGTGAGAAGGTCATGTGTTGAGGGCGGTCCGTTCCGCTTTCGATCAGCACAACAACCTTGTCGCTCATCGGGATCAGGTCAATGACCTTGCCCTCGCCTTTGGGTGTGACCACGCGCTTGTTGCGTTTGGGCAGGGTCTTGCGCGCTTCCACGTATTGCTCGTATTCATAGATAAGACAGCAGCGCAGGCGGCCGCACATGCCGGTGATCTCATTTGGCGTGAGCGAGATGCCCTGCTCCTTGGCCATCTTGATCGAAATGGGAGAGAAGTCGGTTAGGAATTTTGAGCAGCAGCGGGTTTCAATTCCGCACGCGCCCATGCCACCCAGGAATTTGGCGACATCCCGCGGACCGATCTGGCGCATTTCAACATGCGTGTTCGGATAGAGGTTGCTCATATCTTTTTTGAGGGACTTGAGCTCGGCCTTCTCTTCGCTTTCCGTGCTGAAGAGGAAAGCGAGGCGCGACCCGTCATAGTTATATTCGGCTGTCACGATCTTTACGTCCCGCAGACGAAGTTCGGACGCGCGCGCGCGGCAGTTGATCATGGCTTCGGTTTGTTTGGCTTGCCAGGATTGCTGGAGCAGTAAGTCGCGCGGATTGGCGCGCCGCTCCACAGATTTCCATCCGCCTTCAGGTTGAGGGGGAGTCTCAGCCAGAACTTGGACAACTTCACCGAGATGTTTGCCGCGTGATGTGTCTACAATGACATGCTCGCCCGGCTTTAAGTCGGGGAGATCGGTCGAGTCGAAGTGGTAAATTTTACCGATTTTTGTAAATCGAACACCAATAATGTTAGTTTGCATGGGCGCAATTATACCGTAGGGAAAGGGATTGGAGACTTATACTCTGACGAAACGGACCCATTTGTCCTGGAAGTTGACGGTTTCGACGCGCCAGCCGGTTTCCAGCCAGGGCTGGGTCTCTGCCAGTCTATTCTCGTCTTGATTTGCCCACCATGCGTAATTTTGATATGCCAATGACGGTAATTTGCTGTTCAATATATTTTCAGCGTCATCAAAATTAATTGTGATCTCTAATTGCTGGGCGGCTAATCCGCGCAGGTAGTGTTCAAGGGGTGAGAATATGCCGGGCATGATTTATCTCCTCGGAGTATGGAGTGAGTTGGCTGGTTTATAGAATCATCAAACCAGACCTGACAGGAACACCTGCTCCCATCAGGTCTGGTTTTTTTACCAGTTACTTCATTCAACAATATTGATCGGCAGGGCGTTGCTGGCGGTCATGGCTGCTACGCTGACTCTGGCCGCGATTTTTTGCGAGATCTCTTGCAGTGATTTGGCGACCGCCGACTCGGGGAATGAGGCAACGATCGGTTTACCGGTGTCTCCACCAATGCGGACGTTTTGGTCTATCGGTATTTTGCCGAGGAAAGTCGTGTTGGTTTCTCTTGCGAGCATTTCACCGCCGCCTGAGCCGAAGAGATCCATACGCGTGCCATCGGGCAGGTCAAGATAGGACATGTTCTCAACGACGCCAAGGATCGGCACTTCCAGTTGCTTGAACATATTCAAGCCGCGGCTGGCATCTTCCAGTGAGACCAGTTGCGGTAATGTCACAATGACTGCGCCGCTCAATGGCAAAGCCTGCGCGAGTGACAAGGCCGCATCACCTGTGCCGGGCGGAAGGTCAATGATGAGGTAATCCAGTTCGCCCCATTCTACATCGCCAAGGAATTGACGGATGGCAGAGTTGAGCATCGGTCCGCGCCAGATGAGGGGCTGACCAGGTTTGACGAGCAGTCCCATGGAGATCATTTTGATCCCATAGGCTTCTGCAGGGATAAGTCTTTGTCCGTCAGGGTTGGGGAGTTTGTCCACGCCGAGCATGGTGGGGGTATTGGGACCGTAAATATCCGCATCCATCAAGCCGACGCGCGCTCCGCTTTGAGCCAGCGCAACTGCGATGTTGACTGAAACAGTGGACTTGCCAACGCCTCCTTTTCCAGAGCCGATCGCAATTGCGTTGCGGATGGGCATGTTGACCAGTCCGCGCATACGGCCATCATTCGGTACGTCTGAATCCATTTTGACTTCGATGGTTTTTACACCGTCAACGGTCATTACGGCTTCTCTAACTTCCTTGTCAATGCGTCCGCGCAGGGGGCAGGCAGGGGTGGTGAGCATAACTGTAAATGAGACTTTGTCGCCCTCGATCTCCAAATTGCGGATCATGTTCAGGGTGACGAGGTCCTGATGCAGCTCAGGTTCCTGCACTTTACTCAACGCGGCTAATACGGCTTCTTTTGTGATTGTCATTTAGGTTACCTATTAAAAATATGATGTCGTTGCGAGGAGGGTGTTCTTCAAACCTAAGTGGACAGGTAAACATGGTTTCCTGTGCACTGGCGCGCGGTGTCGGGCTAATAAAAGGCGCCCTCGACGACTAAATATGCGGCTGCGGCATTTGCTTCAGCCTTGGCGGCTTTGGCGGCTTCCTTGGCTTTGCGAGCGTCTTCTTCGCGGGTGTAGTTCTCGGGGCGGATGCCTGCGTAGTACGATGCGGGTTTCATCAATTTTTCCAGGTTGTATACATTGCGTTGGTAGGATGCAATGTCAAACTCATGATCCATCTTGATCGCGTCGAACGGACAATATTCCGCGCAGAAACCGCAGTTCATGCAGATGTCCATATCAACGAAGAAATCCGTCGGAACGGGAACAGGCCGGCCCGTGGAGGGATCGTTCGTGCGCACGATCCAGATGCATTGCGGCGGGCAAACCTTCGCGCAAATTCCGCATGAGGTACAGCGCACTTCCTTCTTGCCATCCGTGCCTTCATCGTAAACCAGAAACGGCACATAACGAAACTCTTCCGGCACGATCAATTGCTCTTCAGGATACTGCACCGTGAAGATGCCTTTTGTATCTTTGCTGGAGCGGTGTGCCACACCTTCGACTGTGTTGTAGCGCTTCTTACCGCGCAGCATCCACGAGATGTCTTCGGTATATGTATCCCAGAATCGCTTCCAGGTGACGCTTAATCCTTTAAGAATACCTTTTCCATACATGTTTAAGTTCTCCTGTTAGCGATCCAACTCGCCCATGACGATATCGAGCATGGCAAGCAAGGCAACGAAGTCAGCGATCTTTGTGCCGCGGCACATGCTTTCGACGCATTGAAGATTGACGAAAGATGCCGGACGCACATGATAACGGTATGGATTTGGCTTGCCGTTCGAAACCATGTAGAATCCCAATTCGCCTTTCGGTGACTCGATGCGGCCATACGCTTCACCTGCCGGGACCGAACCTGGTACGCGGCTTTCTGCGAGTTGATCGGCCCTTGGGGGATCTGCTTGATCGCCTGCTCCAGAATTCTGAGCGATTGTCTGATCTCGTCAAAGCGGATCAGATAGTTATCCATCATGTCGCCATTGTGACGCACGGCCACATCGAAGTCGAAGCGGTCATAGATTGAATATGGGTCGGCGCGGCGCAGGTCATATGGAACACCAGTGGCGCGTAACACAGGACCTGTGACGGAGTATTTGATGGCGTCTTCTGCGTTCAAGACATGGATGCCCTTCAAGCGCGCCACCAAAATTTCATTCTCGTTGAGGAAGCGTTCCATTTCATCGGTCTTGGCGGGCAGGCGGTCAAAGACCAGGTCTTTGATCTTCTGCATCGCAAAATCAGGAATATCACGCACCACGCCGCCAAAGCGGAAGTAGTTGCACATCATGCGCGCGCCAGAGACGGCTTCAAAAATATCGAGCACCAATTCGCGTTCTTCAAAGGCGTACAGCGAAGGCGTATACATGGTGCCGAGATCGTTCATTAACATGCCGATGAAGATCAAGTGGTTCTGGATGCGGCTCAGTTCCGCCATGATCACGCGGATATATTCCGCGCGCTCGGCCACGGGGATCTTCATCAATTTTTCAACTGTGGTGCAGTAACCGAAGTTGTTGCTCATCGAGTTGAAATAATCGAGACGGTCCGTGTAGGGGATGTTCTGTAGGTATGTGTTGCGCTCACCGATCTTGTCGTGATTGCGGTGCAGGTAGCCCATGACCGGTTTGAGGCCGATAATGGTCTCGCCGTCCAACTGGACTGCCACGCGCAGCACGCCATGCGTGGACGGGTGATGCGGTCCCATGTTGACCACGATGTGCTCGGTCTTCATGTTGCCGTCAATATCTTTCATGGTGTCGCGTTCAAGCGACATATAAAGATCTTCTTCCCTGACCTCATATTTTTTCAGGGTCAAAATCTTTGGGGAAATTGAGATTGTCGCGGAATGGGTTTTTATTTTCTGCGAAAGTATGCTGCCCGTCAGGCCAGCGGCTCTTGAACGGTTTGACTTCCTCTTCAAAGAAGGGTTCTTTCCAATCCTTGCGGAGCGGGTGGCCTTCAAAGCCTTCCCACATCAAAATGCGGCGCAGGTCGGGGTGACCCGTGAATTTGATTCCGTATAGATCCCAGGCTTCACGTTCTTGAAAATCAACGCCGGGCCAGATCTCGATCAGTGAAGGGACTCGATCGGGTCGACGCGTTCCACCTGCACTTTGAAAATCAATCCAGCGCCGCCTGTTGTTTTGAAGGCGTGATAGACCATTTCCATTTTGTTTTCGGCGAGATAGTCCACTGCGGTGGCGGCGGTCAATAAATCAAAACCAAATTCGTCGCGGACGGCGGTTGCCACTTCGACGAGATTCTCTTTGTTGACGATGAAGCCTGTGTAGCCGGGGCGTGTATCAGCGCTGACAATGCCCGGGAAGCGGGTGACCAGATCAACGGTCGTAGTGAGAGGCGCTGCCATTATGCACTCTCCTTTTGTGCGGAAACTTGTTTAATTTCCGCGTTGCGGCGCACATCGATCAAGTCAGGTCCGAGGATCGGCATGGGTACATAATTGCCATCCTTCTTTTCCTTGTTGTACCAGGTGACGCTCTTGATGGATTGCTTGTCGATCTTTTCCTGCAGTTTGATCATGCCTGCGATCAGCGCCTGCGGAGTGGGAGGACAGCCGGGGATGTACACATCAACGGGCAGGAATTTATCAATACCAGCGACCACGTTATAGCCCTCTTTGAATGGGCCGCCGCTTGATGCGCATGCGCCCATTGCCACAACATATTTTGGTTCGGGCATCTGGTTGTACAAGCGGATAATTGAAGGAAGCATTTTCTTCGTCACCGTGCCGGACACCAGCATCATGTCGGCCTGACGCGGGGTGGGGCGCATGACTTCCATGCCGAAGCGTGCCATATCGTAGCGCGCGGTTTGCGCTGCGATCATTTCGATGGCGCAGCACGCCAGACCGAACATCAACGGCCAGACGGATGAACGCCGTCCCCAGTTGTACAGGCGGTCCAGCGTTGTGATGGCTACAACATTTTGAATATCTTCAGGGATGCTGTAGTTCGGTAAACTTAACTTTCATTTTCCATGAATGTTCTCCTCGAACCAGTCTTGGTAGATTGCGTAAAGGATGTCGTCGTTCACGAGCGACAGGTCATCCTCAAATTCACTAAGTTGTATTGTCCATTGATAAATTTGCTGTAACGATACTTCTTCAATATTGATTTTTGGATGCTGACGGCGTAACTCTAAAGCGATCGCGTAGGTTGATTCCCAGTTTAAACTCATTTGGTATTTTTCATCACAAATGCGAATTATAGCAGGAGAAGAGGATAAGTCAACGGAATTATGCAAAAATATGTTTTCAAAAATAAAGAAGTGAGTATAATCATGGCCACTGAATGACAAAAATGCATCTTTTTTGACTGTTATCTGATTCTGTTTCGAAATAAATTTTCCGCTTCCGCAAGGTGCGCGCACTTGGCGGACATTTGTGGACTTCCGCAATCCGTCAGTCGGCGCACACAAAGGAACACTCATGCTCACAGCCCGTCAAAAAGTTCTCGCTCACCTGAAAAAGACCCGCGCCGCATCTGCGCGTGAGATCGCGCGCGCGCTGAAAATGTCCGCGCCGAATGTGCGCCATCACCTTGGCATATTGACTTTTGATGGCCGCCTTGAAGTGACTTCTGTTCATCAGCGCGGCGGACGCGGCAGGCCTGAAAAAATGTATTCGCTGTCGCAATCTGCGCTGGGAGATAACTTGTCCGTTCTGGCGGATGCATTGTTAGGTGCCAAGGTCAATATGGAATCAATAGGGGAAGGCATTGCTCGATCACAGGGTTTGGTTGGATTTTCAAATCAACCTATGTCAAAGCGATTGTCCTTGCTTGTCGATAAATTAAATGAGATGCATTATCAGTCGCGTTGGGAGGCCGCCGCGGAAGGTCCACGGATAATTTTTGGGAGATGTCCATTTGCAAAGATCATTGAAACTCACCCCGAGCTGTGCAAAATGGATTCGGCTATGTTGGAAATATCACTGGGAAGACCGATTGCGCAATTTACCAAAAGCGAATCAAGTGCGCGCGGATTGTGTCCGTTTGTATTTCGGGTTGGGTGAGGCTGTAGGACCTGCGGAAGTCAGTTGAAAATCCCGCAGGTCCGCCTTAGGTTTAGGCGTGTTGAATTCCTTTTGCACCACCTCAATATTTGCGGCGTTGAGAAAATTCATCGCGTTTTCGTCTGTACGGTAGGCTGTGCTATAAACGATGCGCGCGATGCCGGCATTGATCAGCACCTTGGTGCAGTTGATGCACGGCAAATGCGTCACATAGCAGGTGGAGCCTTTGGTGGAGACTCCATGCAGCGCGGCCTGGATGATGGCATTTGTTTCCGCGTGGATCGTACGGACGCAGTGTCCATCCACCATGAGATGCCCGATCTCGTCGCAGTGATCCTGTCCGGCGGGCGAGCCGTTGAATCCTGTTGTAAGGATACGTTTGTCAAGCACGATCACGCTGCCCACAAAGGCCCGGTCACAGGTGCTTCGCTCCGATACAGCGTATGCGATTTTCATGAAATAGGAATCCCAATCTGGGCGCATGCTTCCTCCGTATAATTATGTCGCTGCGAGGCGCACTTGTTCTTTGCAGAAGCAGCCTCCAAATAATAAAGGATTGCTTCGTCGGAAAGAGCAAATGCCCTCCTCGCAATGACATGATTTACTCCACCGTCACACTCTTTGCTAAATTTCTTGGCTGGTCAACATCCAGTCCGCGGATGGCGGCGATGTGATAGGCGAGTAACTGCAATGGGAGCACGGTCAGGATCGGGGAGAGCATCCATGGCGCTTCGGGAATCCACAGCACATGGTCAGCCATGCCTTTGACAAGTTCATCACCTTCTGTGGCGACCGCGATGACAATGCCGTCGCGCGCTTTCGCTTGTTGTATCTGTGAGATCATTTTCTCATGCCACGGGTCCTTGGGAGCGATGCACAGCACCGGCATCTCCTTGTCGATCAAGGCGATGGGACCGTGTTTCATTCTCCCGCAGGGGTAACCTTCCGCGTGAATATATGAGATCTCTTTGAGCTTTAGCGCGCCTTCGTAGGCGATGGGCATGTTGATCCCGCGCCCAAGATAAAGACAGTCTTTTATGTCCTTCAAAGCGTGGGCAACTTTTTCTACTTCCGGTTCTCTATCCAGAACACGCCCCGCGAGGTCGGGGACAAGCCGCAGGTCTGCGACCAATTCTTTGCGGGTCTTTTCATCGATCGTTCCGCGCATGTCTGCCAGCAGGATTGCGAGCATATATTGATCCACTAACGGCGCTGTAAATGCCTTCGTGGATGCCACACCAATTTCAGGTCCCGTTTGCATCGCGATATATCCATTCGCCACGCGAATCGCCTGTGATCCGATCGCGTTGACGATGCTCCAGATGATACCGCCTTTGCGCCGTCCTTCTTCCATGGCAGCCAGAGTATCCGCGGTTTCACCGGATTGTGAGATGGCCAGGATGACCGTGTTTTCGTCCACGATCGGGTCGCTGTAGCGGAACTCTGAACCGATCACCACTTCCACGGGGATGCGTGCGATCTTTTCGATCAGATACTTTCCGACCATGCCCGCGTATGCGGCGGTGCCGCAGGCGGTGATGTAGATGCGCTGAATGCGTTTCGCGAGTTCGGGTGTGAGATTTAGCTCGGGCAGGCGGATGCGGCCTTCCTTGAAGTCCACGCGGCCCGCGAGTGTGTCTGTCAGTGCGCGCACCTGTTCGTGGATTTCCTTTTGCATGAAGTGGCGGTATTCGCCTTTTTCAGCGGCGACCGCGTCCCATGCGATCGTGTGGATTTCTGGTTTGACTTCCACGCCCTCGAGTGTTTCGATGCATACGCTGTCGCGCGTGACGATCGCCATTTGGCGCGACTAAAAATATCACTTTGCGGGTGTGCTCCAAAATGGCGGGGATGTCTGAGGCGATAAAGTTCTCGCCTTCGCCCAGCCCGATCACCACGCCGCCCGCGTTGCCGATGCGCGCGGTCACGATCTTATCCGGGTCATCCACCGACATGAGCAGGACCACGTTCGCGCCTTCGATCTGTTTGAAGGTACGCCGTGCCGCTTCTACAAAATCACCTTTCGCATCCGCGGCTTGATGATGCTCAGCCAGGTGCACGATGGTTTCCGTGTCGGTTTCTGAAAGGAAATTGACGCCCCTCGGCGACCATTTTATCTTTGATCTCAAGGAAATTTTCCACGATGCCGTTATGCACTACGACGACTTTGCCCGTGCTGCCGACATGCGGATGCGCGTTACGCGCAGAAGGCGCGCCGTGTGTTGCCCAGCGCGTATGACCTATTCCAGGTGCGCCAGTTAATGGCGATTTTCCCACCAGGTCAATTAATTGCGACAACTTGCCCGCGTCTCTCCGCACATCGATCTGGTTTCCATTAATGACAGCCACTCCAGCCGAGTCGTAGCCGCGGTATTCAAGCCTTTTCAGGCCATTGAGGATGATCGACACCGCGTCACGCGGGCCGACATATCCGACGATTCCACACATAATAGGGAGTCCTCCGATTGTTAGATTTTTTCATTGCGAAGGCGCTCTTGCTTTTCGCCCGAAGCAACCTCCAGATTAATAATAATGAGGTTGCCGCGTCAGGGAGAGTATCCTCCTCGCAACGACATTGTTGTAATTTTTGCCGTCCCATTGCCTTTTGACCGCGCGGTCGCTCACGTGGGTTTTGTAGGCAAAATTTTTCTTTGGAGGGAAAGAATGACGGGTATGGCGTACCCGGGAAGGCTTCCGCTGATCTTTCGATTTTTCTTGAGACCTGACAGGTTTCCAAAACCTGT
>NZ_JADJSO010000011.1:0-24589 GCF_016711665.1 Candidatus Villigracilis saccharophilus | reverse complement strand
CAATACCACATATAAACCGGTTTATGGCGATACTTGGTCAACTTCCAAGCCATCTTCTATGAAGGAGAAAAGTCGTCCTAAGAGTCAAAGAGCATGTGGCGAGTTAAAGCGCACAAGTCATTGAAGAAGGTCTTTCGAGTGCTCATGGCTTGTCGTAAACGTTGATAGCTGGTTCAATCGTCTCTTGAATTATATGGGTTAGAAAACCAAGTATATTCAGGGATAGCAGGATATTGGCTAAATACTGACCACCGAGATCAATGACCGTTGGGGCAGCCTGGTCAACGAGATCAGCGAAGTCAGCATCAAACCGAAGAAGACCTATATTTACATCAATCTCTTCGGCGTGGCATGGAGGCCATTTTAAATTGTGCAAGCTAGGGATGAGATGATTGAATTGCCCGCCTTTGGCGCGGAATAATAGCTTCTTGTGAGACGGCCTGGAACTGGACAAAGCAATCTCCCAATAGAGTTGGTCATGGCTTCAGTTAAAGAACATTGACGCCTTCGCGATGACATAAAATATGTAAGGTAGTGACGACCTCAAGTCGTCACTATGATTTAAAGGATAAAACTGTGAGTATTGTGATCCTGTTATTTTCATTAACTCTGTGGGGTATCATCCATTCGATCCTGGCGTCCAACTTTGCCAAGGATATGCTTGGCAGCGCAAGGTTATATCGGCTTGGATATAACCTGTTTGCCGCGGTGAGTTTTTTGCCCATCCTGTATTTGATGAGAACATTACCAGATCGGTTGGTGTACCAGGTCCCGGCTCCGTGGAGCATGGTGATGTTTGGAGGACAAATCTTTGCCGCGTTGATGTTATTGACCGCGTTCCTGCAAACCGATTCCTTATCGTTTGTCGGCTTGCGCCAACTGTTCGAAACCGGGAAACGAGGCGCACTTGTTACCCAAGGGTTATATCGAGTTGTGCGGCATCCGTTATATACTTTTGGGTTGCTGTCTGTCTGGCTCACATCAACCGTCTCACAGAATACACTCACCGTCTATATCGGCGCCACTCTCTACACATTGATAGGCGCGTATTTTGAGGAACGAAAACTTTGCGTGAGTTTGGCGTTGGATATGCCGAATATCGAAGAACCACTCCCATGCTAATTCCCTGGGTCAGGCTCGGTAAACAATAACCAGGCACTGGTCAACCTGTCTCAATCCCCAATATCGAAGTTAATCCCTGCACAAACAAACTCCCTCCGAAAAAGTACCGTGTTCTTCACATCCCCGCTGACGATGGACCAGTGGATGCCCCAGGCTAAAGCGGATATGCTCACAATGACAAGGAATAATCCGCTTAGCATCATGCGGCTCTGGCTGATGGGTTGAATACCGTCTTTGAGAGTCAATACCCCAAAATAGATCGCAAGGATCCCCGCGCCTGTCTTGAAAGCGATCCATCCCAACGCTTCGCCCGCGGAAACGCAAGACAGGATCAACAATCCGCCGATGAGTGAATTGATAAATGCCAAAAGAATAGCAATGACTTTCATAAAAGCGCCTCCATCGTATCTGTTTCAAGGATACAAGGGAGGCGCTTTCATTTTCTATTGAGAGTCTGTCAAAGACTATAAGAAAATTTCATCGCTCCATACCGAACGAGGAAATTAACACTGTAATGCGATTTCTGCCGTGGTTATCCGACCTTGGGTTTGGCTATGTTGACCTTGAGCGTATTATCTGCCAATGAATAAGCATTGAACATGCTGATCGCCTTGTCGCATCTGCCTGCGCAGGCATGGATACAAATGCAAAACCCTTCGACAAGCCAGTGCCTTTATCCATTACGAGGTCGACCGAAGTAACGGCTCCCGCTGTTGCGAACAAGGTATTGATTTCTTCCTGTGTGGTGCTCTTGGCCAAATTTCCTACATAAATTCTTACATCCATTTTATTACATCCTTCTCCAGCTCGGCTGGAAATAAAAAAATGACCGCAACCCTATAAGAGGGTCGGCGGCCAAGTGGTGCGACGAAGATCCAGTTATTTATTACTCATTTAGTGTAGCACACATTCCGTTCGCAGACGGGGTAATTCAGTCTATGTGGGAATATGGTTATTTCCATTCCCTCGCAAAACTGACCAGCGCTCTCACCCGAAGCCTGTCGCGCCGCGGATTACATGCGGCGGGTGGGTGTGCGGATACAGAGGGGTGCTGCCGATTTTATCTAATGCCATTCCTGCGATGTCCCAATGTGTCCAGGGATGGGATGTGAATTCTTCAAGAAATACAGCGCTGCTGCCTACTCCGCTGCTGGCTCCGGCGCTATTCTTGATATCTGCATAGTCGGTCTTGATCTTGTCGTAATATTCAGCATATAAAGGCAAGCGCCATAACTTTCACCAGAGGCATTGCTGGCTTCATTCACTTTTTGGGCAAGTGAGTCATCATTCGCAAAATAGCCTGCAGCTACATTCTGACCGAGCGCTGTCACACATGCGCCTGTCAATGTTGCCAGATCGATCACGGCTTTGGGTTTGAATTCCGCCGCGTAGGATAGCGCGTCCGCTAAGGTCATGCGTCCTTCAGCGTCGGTATTGATGATCTCAATCGTTTTTCCATTGCGCGCGCGGACCACGTCCGCGGGACGGTAGGCGGTTCCGCTGGGCATGTTCTCGCAGGCAGCGATCAGCCCGACAAGATGAACAGGTAGCTTCATCTTTGCAATCGCCTTAAACGCCCCAATGACCGCCGCCGCGCCGCTCATATCTGAGCGCATATCTTCCATGCCATCCGCACCCTTCAAACTGATTCCGCCCGTATCAAATGTAATGCCTTTTCCAACAAATACAAGCGGAGGTTCGTCTGAGCCCTTGTATTCCATCTCAATGAACTTAGGCGGGTTGGCGGAGCCCTGCGCCACGGACAAATATGCATTCATGTTCTGTGACTGGATCCATTCGAGGTCGTGTACCATGCAATTTAATCCCGCATTGGCCATATTCTGAGCGGATTCTGCCAGTGCGGCGGGGGTCATATTATTCGGCGACTGATTGACAAGGTCGCGGGCGCAGTACACGCCTGAAGCTACAGATTGTCCCATGCTGCTTCCTGATTCAAGCGCTTCGATTTTCAGCGCGTTAGATTCAACCAATGTCAAAGAATCCACATCTTCACGCTCAACCGGGCTTGTGTGATTTTTTCGCCAGCGATATAAGCCGAGCAATGTCCCTTCAACCATTGACTGCGCTGCGGATGAAATATCCATGGAACTGGCGCCGAACACGCAGGATGCAATTGTTTTGCACCCTAACTCGCGGGCTTTCTTTGCGCCCGCTGCCGCTGCCTGACGAATTCGCTCTAGTGAAATATCTTCAATTTTACCGAGACCAACCACGATCACACGCTGGGCTGGCATGACTCCGCGTGTATAGAGAATAGCCGTTTCATTTAGTTTTCCGCGCACATCTTTGGCGTTCACGAGCTCACTGACAGCGCCATTTAATGCCATATCCACTGCGCCCGTCGCTCCCGATGAAATGTCGACGCCTTCATACAAACTTACAAGGATCGCATCCGCGCTCACGGCCTGAATTAATGAGTTACTGATTTTTATATCCATGTTCGCTCCCAATTCGTTGAAATGTTAATTCATAATTTATTCAATCATATCATCTATGCAAAAAGGTGTAATACAAAATTTCAAGTTGTTTTTGCGTTGATAAAGAGTTTTGTCTGATTGAAGTCTGTTCACCGATTGCTCTTTGAAAGCAATCTGATTCTGATTTCTCATAGAGAAGAAGCGGGAATACTTCAAATCAGAAGGATGCAGAGATTATGGAATTTGGGAGTTCAGAGATATATTCAGTCTCGAAGGGGGTGGGCAGGGATTACTTTCTTTTATAAAACCAACCAGGGTTGTTCCTCTACCATCAGAGAGCATCTATGTCAGAATTAGTATTAATTGCTTGAATTCATTTTTCAATTTGACCAATCAACCATTAAAATCATTTTTTGGATGACGTAATCTATGTTTCAATGTGATATTCTGGAAATACGCACACATGTTGACTACCCGATCTTTCCTAACTCATACCCTATCCCATCACCCACAAGGCCAGGCCGTCACACGCATCCTTGCCGCAGCCATTCATGCTGTTGAGCCGCAAGCGGCAGTCCGTCGTTTTTTCCAACGCCAGGGGCACACTCTCCTAATTAATGGTCAGGAATATTATCTGGATAAAATGGAGCGGATTCTGCTCCTCGGGTTGGGCAAAGCATCCTTGGCAATGACGTTACCTTTGGCAGATTTGCTTGCGGATCTTTCTCCCCGTGGATTGCTCATTCCAAAACAGGCCCCCGTCCATGCTTTGAGCGGATTCGACATCCAGCCCGGTGGGCATCCCGTTCCAGACGAAAACAGTGTGCTTGCCGGAGAAAAAGCCATTCAATTGGTACAGGATCTTAACGAAAATGATCTGCTGATTTGCCTGATCTCGGGTGGTGGCTCCGCACTAATGAGCGCTCCGCGGTCTGGCACTACCCTCTCGGATTTGCGTGAACTTACTTCCGCATTGCTGGCTTGCGGTGCGCGCATTGACGAGATTAACACACTGCGCCGTCACCTAGATCAACTCAAAGGCGGCGGGCTTGCGCGACTCGCTTTCCCGGCAAAGGTTGTCAGCCTGATTCTTTCAGATGTAGTGAACAACCCGCTCGAAGCGATTGCATCCGGCCCCACTGCACCAGATCCATCCACCCGCGCCGATGCGCTGGCCGTGCTGGAAAAATATGGGTTGCGGCAGACTGTTTCGTCTGCGATTCTTGTGGGGTTGGAAAATGCTCCTGAGACTCTCAAACCCGGCGACAGGTTGATCGAGCGAGTGCAAAATGTCATTGTGGGCAGTAACCTGCTTGCGGCAGAATCCGCAGCAACCCAGTCCAAATCCGAAGGGTTTTATACGCAGCTATTGGGCAATGACTGGCAGGGGGAAGCGCGCGATGTCAGCCGGAAACTAAGTTACATTCTAAAAAATATAACGAGTCAGCGACCATTTTGTCTTGTGGCGGGCGGCGAAACAACTGTTACCCTGCGCGGGGGCGGGCGCGGCGGACGCAATCAGGAATTAGCCCTTGCCGCTGTGCGCCAGTTGGCAGACATGAAAGACACCTTGCTCATAACTTTGGCAACCGATGGGGAGGATGGTCCCACTGATGCAGCCGGGGCTGTGGTGAACACAGAAACACTCAAGCGTGGGTTGTCAGCTGGACTTTTCCCCGAAACCTTCCTGGATAACAACGATGCCTACACCTACTTTAGCGTACTGAATGATTTAATCAAGATCGGTCCGAGTGGGACAAATGTAAATGATCTGATATTTTGCTTTGGGTTTTAGAAACTCCACAAAAACAATATACACTGCAACTAATTTACCCAAGGCAGAAAAAACTGCAGTTCAAATCATGCTACTGTAGCATGATTTGAACTGCAGTGTGCTTTTGTGTTGTCTTATTGAATGGTCTTTGCCACCTATGTGACGTCTACGTGCCGCCTGCGAAATTTATACCCGTATACCAGATATGTACCTCGCTGGCTGTATTATGTTAAGGCTGTAAATCTATACTGTCAAATTGACAGCATGTTCCTTTCTTGACTTGTGCCTCTGGTTCAGCCACCCCGTATATCCTCCAAGCCCCCCGTACCGATGATGATCAGCCAATCGATGAAAATATTCAGGATGGTTTTTTCAATGACAAAGTAGGTAACAGCACGTGAAGTGAAGAACTGTTCATAGCCTACTGATTTTTGTAAAAAGAAAGTCGCATTTTTTAGTCCAAAACACGAGGGGAAATACCCGTATTTTGTGACTTACATTATTCAAAAATCAGTAAGACCATCATCTTTCAATTTAAACCAACCCCTGCTTCCTCGCAATATCCGCGGCTTGTGTGCGGTTTTCAGCCTGCAGTTTAGCAAGGATGTTCGAAACGTGATTCTTCACCGTGCCCTCAGTGATGAACAATTTCTCTGCCATATCCTTGTTGGAAGCGCCTTGCGCTAATAACACCAACACTTCGCGTTCACGTTCAGAGAGTGATTCCAGTGTGGCAGTTGTCGGGCGCATCATCTCGCGCAGGGCGCGCGAGGCGATCTCCGGTTGAATAAAAACTTCGCCTTCGTGAACCCGTCGGATTGTTTGGATTAGTTTGTCGGCAGGCGTGTCTTTAAGAAGATAGCCCATTGCGCCCGCTCGTACACCCTGATAGACATAATCGTCACGGTCAAAGGTGGTGAGAATGATGACCTTTGCCTGAGCCCATTCACGGCACAATTTAGCGGTCGCTTCAACGCCGTTGAGAATGGGCATTTGCACATCCATGAGGATGACATCGGGACGTAATTCGAGCGCAAGTTGCACACCGCGTTCACCATCCCCCGCTTCGCCGACGACGTGTAAGCCTGGTTCGAGATCGAGAATCGTTTTCAGCCCCTGACGCATCAGAGTCTGGTCTTCGACAAGCAGGAGTTTGATGAGATCAGGCATGGGTTGAGAAAAGCCTTTTAGAGGATGGGCAGTTTCACGTCAACGCGTGAGCCGTTGCCGTCGCTGGTTAATGTCAATGTGCCACCGAGTCCTTCCACGCGTTCGCGCATTCCGCGCAATCCATAATGACCGGGTTGTTTTTCCGCATCAGGCGGCAAACCGCGCCCGTCGTCTTGAATGGAAAGCAGCGCGGCGTTGGGTGTGATGCTGAGCTGAAGTTGAACGGTGTGCGCCGCGGCGTGGCGTTCGATGTTTGCCAACGCCTCCTGAGCGATACGCCAGATCGTTTCAGCGTGAGCAGGCGAAAGTTGATTCGCACCTTCCGCGACATGACACGTAATTTCAAGATGAGCGCGTTGACCCGCATCCACGCTTAAAGTTTGCAGGGCTTCACTCAAACGCCGTTCGCCCAAGCCGGGCGCGCGCAACCCCGCCAGGGAACGGCGCAAATCGTCCATGCTGGCGCGGGTCAGGGTCTTGAGTTCGTCCACTTGCGCGGATGCCCGCTCGGGGTCCACTTTATAGAGGCGTTGGATCGCCTCCAATTGAACGGAAAGGGCAACCAGTGCATGACCGAGGCTATCGTGCAGATCTCGGGCGAGCCGCTCGCGTTCCTGGAGAGTCGCCAGTTCGGTGTCACGTTGATGGGCGAGTTCCAATTCCTTTTGTGCGGCTTCCAATTTGGCGATGAGTTTGGCACGGTCTCCGCTGGTACGGATGATGCCGTAAATGAACAGATATAGCACCATCGCGATCAGCCATTGAATTGAAAACCCGATCACCGCGCCCATCGGAAGGTCCGTAATTTTCCACTCCGAAATGGTCAAGACAATTAGAGCCGTCAGAATCGCTGTGCCGGGAATTACCGCCTGCAATGGTAACAGCCCAAACATCTGCCCGAAATATGTGAAGCCCAGCCACCATAAAAACGGATTCAGCCAGCAAGCCAGCAACCACAAACCGAGTCCCCCGACAAAATACAAAGTCAGTCGGAAGCGCGAGATGGGCCAGCCACTGCGTGCAATCGCAAAAAAATACAACACGCCCTGCGCCACACACAACCCGGCGGCGGTTGTCTCACGCCAGGTCAATGCATTGGAATGGGCAATGATGACAGATACGGCGGCAGAGACAAATGCCAATAAAGACACCACATCCCAGAACCGGCCATACAACTGAAAGTGTTTGGCAGACATGGGAAGATTGCTATTGGCAAGGTGGGATGGGTGTCCTTCGGTCATGGGGAAAGTGTACTCTGTAAAATTGAAAGTGAAAAGTGAATGAAACATGTCACCCTCCTGAAGAAGGTCGGGAGGGTGACAATTAATGAGATCTACGCCTTCGGCTCCCAGCGGAATAACCTGGCTGCGATAAAGGTCGCGCCGATGCCATAGACAGCAAGCAGGAGCAGGTGCGTCAGCCATTTGGGGTCAAGCGTTGCATCCAGCATGGCGGAACGGACGAGCTGAACCACCGGATAAGCCGGCAGGTAAGGCACTACGTTCCTCAACCATTCTGGCAACATATCCAACGGAAAGACCATGTCGCTGATAAACATCAACGAGAAGTAGATCGTCATGCCGACCGCGGTAGCTGTGCCGGCTTTCGCCGAGACTCCGCTGATGATGCCGCCCAGCGCCATGAAAGCCAGCAGTCCAGCGAGGATCATGGGATAAGCCAGAAGCAAACTTGGCACACTGACAGGGACTTTATAAAGCAATACACCTGCAAGGATTATCAGCGTGCTTTGCAACACACCGATGACGATATTAACGATGAGGTATGAGCCAATTAATTGTCCGGCAGGCAGGGGTGTGGCTTGCAACCGGCGCAGGACACTCTTTTCGCGCATCTCCAACATCATGGTGGAACTGCTGACGAGCCCGAAACTCAAAGCGTTCAAAACGATGACGCCAGGTGTCATATAGTCCATGTATTGACTCATGACGGCGCCATAGATAAGCATGAGCAAAATTGGGAAAGCAAAGTTCCAGAACAGCACCGAGCCATTACGCAGGTGCATGAGAAACATGGCTTTGGTAAGGATCAAAAATCGTTTCATGGGGTAATTTCCTTTCAAGAGATATAACAATTAGATGGATTCGGACAACGCGCGCCCGGTTAATTTGAGAAAGACATCTTCCAGATTAGGCTGACGCAGCATCACGTCACGGATGGAACGACCTGAGCGGGCGGCTAATTCATGAAGGGCGGTCAATGTCACTTCGGGCTTGGCGGTTTCCATTTCCAGATGTTGACCGGTGTAACGTGCATTGCTCACATTGGGGAGTGCGCGCACTTGATCCAATGGCAATTCCACGGTTGCCTTCAACATCGAATTCAATTGGAGGTTGGCGATCAGCGCGGCGGGCGTGTCACAGGCTACGATCTGACCGCGGTCAATGATGGCGATGCGCCCGCATAACGCCTCTGCCTCCTCCATTGCATGAGTGGTGAGAACAACCGTACGTCCCTCATCATGCAACTGGCGGACGATGTCCCAAACCGCACGGCGGGCGTGCGGGTCAAGCGCGGACGTAGGTTCATCGAGCAGGACGATCTGCGGATTGTTGGAAATGGACACCGCCAGCGCGAGACGTTGCTGCTGTCCACCTGAGAGGCGACGCGCCAGTGTATTACGCTTCTCAATAAGATCAAACCGTGTCAGAAGATCGTTAATCTGCCCAGAGGTGAGGTAGACTTCATACAGTGCGGCATAGACTTCCACCAGCTCGGCGACAGTCAGGTCGTCCATCAGAGCGGTCCTTTGCAGTTGGATTCCTAATTGGCGTTTGGTTGCGGCTGTATCCGTTTGCACGTTGATTCCGCCAACGTGAACGCTGCCCTGTTTGGGTTTATGCAATCCTTCCACGCAGGCAAGCAGGGTAGTCTTGCCTGCGCCGTTGGGACCCAGCAAACCAAAGATTTCGCCCTTTTCCACTGTCAGGCTCACACCTTTAAGTGCCTGCATGGGACCATAGGCGGCTATCAAATTTCGTGCGTCGATAATCGGTTGAGACATTTTTAAACTCCTTTGTTGATACCTTGATGATACGGCAACACGAGGCAAGACCCCAGTCTCTGAAGAACGATTATGGATATGTCGAAAGTCATGGTATGGAGTATGGAGTATGGCGAAATAAAAAACGAGACTGGCTCATCGCCAATCTCGTTATATTTTGTCGCCGCGCCGTTTACCGTTAATTGATGTGCGTGCTGGCAACCGAACTTGGCCTTGCACCCGCCATTGAAACCGTGACGCTTTTCGAATAGATCCACGCCCGAGCGCCGTTCGAGGCGTATTCGATACAGGCTGCTCTGCCGCCTGTGCTTACCCGCTTTTTCGGGCGCCAACAAGAATCCGCGCGTCTGGTTGATTTTCTTACTGGAACAGTATAAAGCAGGCAGGGTTTAGGATTGGGTAAGCTGTCGATAGACAGCAAAAAGTGGATTGATTGTTTATGGGAATGATTTAAACGAAAACACCCCTATACGTGGGGGTGTTCATTCGTTTTAGATTTTTTATTCTCTATTTGGTGGTTACAAAATTTTGTGGCCTGAATTTATAGCCATAAACGATTAAGCCTCGTTCATCGCCGTCATTGCGCATTTTGCGGGTGACCATTTCAACGGGCATGCCAATCTGGACTTCGTTGTTGTCCACGTCGGTTAATTGCGCGGTAAGCATGGGACCTTCTTCAAGCTTGACGATTGCCACGGTGTAAGGGGCATTCGCGTCAAAACCTGCGGGGGCTTCGTAAACAGTTGTATATGAGTAGACTTCGCCTTTACCGCTGAAAGCAAATTGTTCTTTCGCCTCGTCGCCGCAATTGGGACATACATCGCGGGGCGGGAAAATTTTGTGATCGCAGTGCGGGCAGACTTCGCCCACCAGTCCGTATCGTTGTTTCTTGAGTCGCCAGTGTCTTGGGTTTCCATTTCAGTTAGTTCCTTTCTATGAGCCTAATTGTATGCAATATGACTCTCAGAAGCTATCAGGGTTGCTGAAATATGTCTGGATGAGTAGCGGGGGTAAAGGGGATAATCTCTACTCGAAACAGGATCAGTTTTCGGGTAGCATGAAGCGTGCGAGTCGGCGGGGATAATCCATAATATAATGACATCTAGTGAGGTAATTTCTTTTCGATGAAAATCCTGCTACTCAATCAAGCATTTGTTTCGCCAAATGAACCGGGACATACGCGTCATTTTGAAATGGCGCAGTTTTTGCGCGCCCGCGGACATGAGTTGGTGATAGTCGCCAGCGATTTGAATTATCAAACGGGACAGCGCACGGTGGAGCGGACTGGACTTTTTGCGGAGCAGATGGTTGACGGTGTGCGGATTTTGCGCGCGTATATTTTTCCCGCACTGCATCGCAGTTATTTCTGGCGCATCATATCTTTTTTTAGTTTTATGTTCAGTTCGGTGTGGACCGCGCTGACCGTGAAAGACGCTGACATCATTATGGGTACCACACCGCCGATCTTTCAAGCCGTGTCTGCCTGGGTTGTGGCCGTGATTCGGCGCAAGCCGTTTTTGTTGGAAGTACGCGACCTGTGGCCTGAGTTCGGCGTGAGCATGGGCGTGTTGAAAAATCCGATTCTGATTTCCCTTGCGCGTTGGCTTGAAAATTTTTTGTATGCACGCGCCACGCATATCCTTGTCAACTCGCCTGCGTATAAAGATTACATGCTTGGCAAAGGCGTGCCTGAGAATAAGATCACGTATATTCCTTATGGCACGGATGTGGATATGTTCAATCCCGGTGTGGACGGTTCTTCTGTCCGCAGGAATTTGGGTCTGGAAAATAAATTCGTTGTGCTCTATGCAGGCGCGTTGGGACAAGCCAACGATATTGATACCATTTTGCGCGCGGCTGAAAGGCTGAATCAGGAATCAAAAATTCGCTTTGTGCTTTTTGGTGACGGCAAGGAACGCGCTCGACTCGAATTAGAATCGAAGCGCATGAATTTGACGAATGTTATTTTTGCTGGAGTCTGCGCTAAAAGGGAAATGCCGCTAGTGGTCGCTTCTTCGGATGTGTGCCTTGCGATCCTTCAAGATGTTCCCATGTTCCGTACAACGTACCCGAATAAGGTTTTTGATTACATGGCAGCCGCGCGCGGAACCGTTTTGGTCATTGACGGTGTTGTTCGTGATGTGATCGAATCTTCGGGCGGGGGGGTATTCGTCCAACCTGGAAGCGATGATGGACTAGCAAAAAAAATTTTTGAACTTTCGAATGATCCCCAGCGGGTAAAGCAAATGGGATTAAATGCGCGCGCGTATTTGGTTGAGCATCTTGACCGGCGTGATAAATTAAATGACACCTTAATGTTGCTTGAAAGTTTGGTCAAACAGGTATGACTCAAGTTGTAATATATATTCTTCTTGTTTTGCTTTCTTATATCCTCGTCTTTTTGATTCGGCTCTGGATGGCGAAAAACAAATTGCTCGATCATCCAAACAACCGCAGTATGCATTCCGCCCCCATTCCGCGCGGCGGTGGGTTGGCGATTGTCTTCGTTGTTTTGGCAGCAGGATTGTTATCTGCCGCACAAACAGATATGAAGCACAGTTTGGTTTATATTGCCTGTGGCGTTGTCATTGCCTGGCTCGGTTGGCAGGATGATGTTAAGTCACTTTCTCCTATATTTCGTTTTGCAGTGCAGGGAATTGTCGCAGTGGTTTCCATTATCAGTATGGGATATTTCAAGTCGGTCACAATTCCGTTATTCGGTGAACTTCAACTTGGTATTGTCGGAGTTGTGATCACATTTTTGTGGATCATTGGCTTAACGAATGCCTATAATTTTATGGATGGTATTGACGGCATGGCCGGGGGTGTCGCTGTTAGTGCGGGATTAGGCTGGATGATGCTTTCTTCAGCGAGCGGTCATTGGGGAGACTCATTCGCGTTTTGGGTCGCGCTCGCTATTTCCGCCGGTAGTTTGGGATTTCTCGGCCACAACTGGTCGCCTGCAAAAATTTTTATGGGCGATGTCGCCAGCACATTTCTCGGTTATAGTTTTGCAGTTCTTTCGCTGCTTTCCGCGGATAAAGGCGGCGATGCATTAATGCTCGGCACTCTCCTGATGTGGACTTTTATAATGGATTCCGGTTTAACTTTTATCAATCGCCTGCGTAAAGGCGAAAAAGTGTTTTCCGCGCATCGTTCGCATTTATTTCAACGTCTGGTGCTTGGCGGCTATAAACATGCGACAGTCAGTTACTTGTACATCGTATTGACAATGTTTGCGGGGTTGCTTTCATTTACTTGGGCGCGTGGAAATCGAATTGCCGAGCCGCTTATCTTTTTAGGATTACCGCTTATTTGGATTCTCTTGTCTCGTCATGCATCCCGTCTGCAAAGCTCTGCATCAGGACCTGAAGTGTAAATATCATTTCTCTGTATAAAAAATATGAAAACAAATTTACTTATATACAAAGCGCAGTAAAGAATGTTGACTAAGTTCCGAACACTCGCTTCGCTCTACCGTCAACTTGGTTTGCGTTGGTTGATATTTCGTTTCGCTTATGCATTCCGCATTCGTTTGGGACTGATTCGTTTGCAAATGCCAGCCTGGCGCTGGATGGATCGGCCGCTGAGGATATGGCTTAAGAAAGACATTCCCTCCGACCCTGAGTCATATGGGATTTGGCGAAAACAAAATTCCCCGCCATTCTTTTTCAGAGGGGCGAACCAACCGCCCAAAAATAATCCTTGGAATTCACAGCTTGCCGTGAATGAAGCTGAACGGATTCTCCTGGGCGAGTTAAAGTATTTCGCACACGAATTTCAGAGTACCGGATTCCCTCCAGATTGGCATAAAGATCCCTTCACTGGAATTAAATTGGATTCGACCAAACACTGGTCGCAACTTTCTGATGAAGGGGAAGTGGATATCAAGTTCATTTGGGAAGCCAGCCGATTTAGCATGGTGTATACGTTGGCGCGCGCATATGCATACGATCAGGATGAAAGATACGCTAACGCGTTCTGGGAACTGGTCGCGTCATGGGCTGCATCAAACCCTCCCAACACAGGTCCAAACTGGATGGACGGTCAGGAGGCGGCTTTACGTCTTATGGCGTGGACTTTTGGTCTGTATGCATTTTTGGATTCTCCCTCGACTTTGCCAGATCATATTGCTCAATTAACTACACTCATTGCGGCTCATGCCCGTCGTATTTACAGCAATACCGATTTTGCCATCTTCACACGCGGAAATCATTCCATCAGCGAAGCGCTTGGATTGTGGATGACGGGGTTACTTTTTCCAGAATTGAAAGATGCCGAAAAATATTTGTCATTCGGACGTATGTCGCTTGAGCGGGAGGCGCTTCAACAAATTTTCCCGGATGGCAGTTATTCGATGTATTCGTTGAATTATCATCGCTTTGTCTTGCAGATGATTTTTTATGCAATTAAATTGGCTGAATTAAATGGTGCGCCATTCTCTGAATCTCTCTATCGCGTATCCAGTATGTCTGTTGATTACATGGCTCAGTTGATCGATCCGCAAACAGGGCAGATGCCAGTCTATGGCTCCAATGATGGAGCGTTGGTGTTGCCGTTGAACTCATGTGATTTCACTGATTACCGACCCGTTTTGCAGTTGGGTTCCATTTTGACAAAAGGGAGAAGATTATTTGAATCTGGCGCGTGGGATGAAGATATTTATTGGCTGTGCGGTTTGAAATCATTAAATGCAGAAGTTGATATGCCGAAACAGATTAACCAGAGTTATGCAAATGGAGGAGTGTATATTTTGCATAATGTACATTCCAAGGCAGTAATTCGCTGTACCGATTTTCAGGAACGACCCTCGCACGCGGATCAATTGCATCTTGATCTGTGGTGGCGTGGAAATAATATTGCTTGCGATGCGGGAACTTATTTATACAGCGGTGACGGCATTTGGCGCAATGGTCTGGCGCATACATCCGTGCATAATACCGTTGTTGTTGATTCGAAAGATCAAATGAAAATGGTCAGCCGTTTTACTTGGGTGGATTGGGCGCAGGGAAAAGTCCTTCAACATGACGAAAAAAAATGGCGGGGTCAGCATAATGGATATACTCACCTGTCTGACCCGGTTACTTATAAACGCACCGTGTTCGTGCTCGATGATGACCGCTGGCTTGTCCTCGATCATCTAAATGGAAACCAGCCTCATCATTATTCGCTGCATTGGCTGTTCTGTGATGCTGAATTTGGTGTGCAGGAGCTTGCTGCTGCACACAAGGTATTACTAACGTATTCGGATAGCGAGCTGTCCGAGTCCAGAGTTAATATTCAAATGGGGATATTGGATGGAGAATCGCGTTTCTCAGTTGTTCGTGCTGACCCGAAGAGTACACGCGGCTGGCGTTCAAAATATTATGGACAAAAAGAACCCGCCATTTCGGCGATGCTTGAAACGGATCAAACTCAAGCTGTCTTTTGGACATTTTTTGGTTTGGAGAATGATTCGGTTGAAGTGAAAGATGATGTGTTACTGGTCACTGCGGAACGCTGGCGCAGGCAGATCAATGTTGCAGAATAATTTTACACATCCTCTCCAAAGCAGTCAGACAGCAAAAGATTTAATCTGCGCTCCAACATGGTGAACGAAAAATAGCGGCGCGCGAGTTCATAATTTTGTTCCGTTTGTTGAGCGGATTCCTCATGGTGGGTGAGGATATAACGCACATCTTCCAAAGTTTTTTCGCTGATAAAGCCGTCGAACTCGACCACTTTGAATCCCTTCGGTTTGATATCCGCTTCGTAGATCGAATAATTATTTACCACCAGCGGGCGTTTGTAATAGACGGCTTCGAGAAAAGCATTCCCAAACCCTTCAATTGCCGATGGATACGTAACCAGATCTGCGTGTGGATAGACATCTTCCAGCGTATAGATCTTTCTGCCATCGGCAGTGACGCTTCGCCTGTCGCCGACAATTGCTGACTCAAACCTGACAGTGACTTCCAGCAACTGGGCAAATTCACGCACGCGCTTTTCATAGGCTGTGCCTTCATCGCCAGCCGCGTGCGAGATGACCAGTTCCGCGGGCAGGCCGAGGCGGCGGGTCAACTCGATGGCGTGTTCAATGCCTTTGCGCTGGATGATCCTCGTCGGCTGGAGAATTAAATATTGACCGGGAACAAGCCCGAGGTCGGAACGAACCGTGCTTGCATAATCATCCATTGGCGGCGGGGGAGAGTCAAAATCCATCACGTTGGGAATCACCATCGCGGCGGCTCCGATCCGTGACGCCAGTTGCTGCGCCTGAACAGAGTTGATGACCACGTGTCGAATGGATGGTAGATTGGGCGGGAATGCGGCGGCGAGATAATCGCGTACCGAGTTATTAATAAAGCGCTGGCGCTCCCAATAAAAATCATGATGATGCGCGATGACGGGGTAGCCAGTTTCAGCGATGAATTCAGTGATCGCGAGTCCAAGCGGCAGGTTCACAGGGATCGTGATTGCATTCTCGATGATGAGCATTTCGAGCTTGAATTGTTGTGCGAATTTATAAAGGTGTTCTTTAATGAATTCCTTTAATTCCTGAACCTGTTTGGTGATGTGGGATGGCCGAATATAAACCGAGAAAAATTCCTGATGGGATTCTGTGATTTCCGGGCGCGCTTTGAACTTCCCCCACTCTCCGCCGAACGCGATCTGATTGATCGCTTCGATGGTTGGATGATGATAAAAGACCTCATCAACGGTGTAACTTATTTCTTCGGGACGGTCACATTGACCGCAAAAATAAAAACATTGATGCCCGAGCCTTTCCAAAACGGTCGCCCATTTGGCAGTTTCCAGTGAGACACCATCAGTACCTGCAAAGCGTGTGGATATAAACCCAATTCGCCGTGATGTATTCATGCGCTCTCCTTGATCATTTGGATTCTCTATTCTAAAGTTAATCTTCCTGCTAATTGTCATACAGTAAAATGCATTGCATGACACATACTTTTTATACCATATATCTTAAAGCGATTTATGGGGACAAATCCGCTTCTCATATTGAGTCGCGTCTGCAAAAATTGATCGAACAGTATCGTGGACGAATTCCAAATCCTGCGGACTCATCCCTAAGTGAACGCGACTCGCTATTAATTACTTATGGCGATCAGGTGCAGGATGCGGGCAAGTCACATTTGCAGACTCTGAATGAATTTTGCGAATCGCGCCTGCGCGGAGTGGTCAGCGGTATTCATATTTTGCCGTTCTATCCGTGGTCATCTGATGACGGCTTCTCGGTAAAAGATTATCGCGCAGTTGATACGGCTTTGGGAACGTGGAATGATGTTGAAAAAATAAGCCAGAGTTTTCGGCTGATGTTCGACGGTGTCATCAATCACTATTCCGCACAGGGGGAATGGTTTCAGAAATTCCTGCATAATGAAAAGCCATACCGCGATTATTTTTTCACTGTGGATGGCGACCCTGATCTTTCCAAAGTTGTGCGTCCGCGTGCTTTGCCTCTGCTCACGGAATATGAAACCGCATCTGGCAAACGCCGTGTGTGGACGACATTCAGCGCTGATCAGGTGGATCTGGATTTTCGCAACCCTGATGTCTTGCTTGAAATATTTGATGTCCTGCTCATGTATGCAGAGCGCGGCGCGCAATTTATCCGCCTCGATGCGATTGCCTATTTATGGAAGGAGATTGGCACATCCTGTATCCACCTCCCCCAGACTCATGCGGTGATCCAGCTTCTGCGAGCCGTGCTGGATGATGTCGCGCCGCATGTGCGGCTGATCACCGAAACCAATGTTCCGCACGCGGATAATATTTCCTATTTTGGCGATGGCAAGAATGAAGCTCAGCTTGTTTATAACTTTGCGCTTCCGCCGCTTGTCCTGCATACATTCCGCACGGGGGATGCGGGTATTTTGAGTCGATGGGCTTCGGATTTGGAATTGCCGTCTGAACAAACAACATTCTTCAATTTCCTCGCTTCACACGACGGCGTTGGGCTGAATCCTGCGCGAGGGATTTTATCCGCCGCTGAGATTGACGCACTCGTGAACAAAACACTCGCGCATGGCGGTTTGATCTCCTATAAACAAAACACGGACGGCACGCAAAGTCCGTATGAGATGAATATCAATTATTTTGACGCGCTCTCAAATCCATTTGGTGATGAACCCATTGAAATACAAGTAAATCGTTTTATTGCCGCGCAAGCCATTATGCTTTCGTTGATCGGATTGCCTGGGATTTACTTTCACAGCTTGTTCGGTTCGCGCAATTGGGCGGAGGGAGTGAGAATTACAAATCACAACCGTACCATCAACCGTCAAAAATTGGAGCGTGTTGAATTGGAGGAAGAACTCATATCTCCAGTTTCATTAAGATATCAAGTCTTTACTCGATTTCGGCAGATGCTTTTAGTGCGTTCATCCTCTGTGGCGTTTCATCCGCATGGGAGTCAGAAAGTTTTGGATGTGGGGAATAATATTTTTGCCATATCTCGTGTTTCCCCTGATGGAACAAAGAATGTTTTGTGTTTACAAAATATTACCCAACAGGAACAGCACATCGAAAACCTGATAAATAAAACGGCTCGTGATCTGCTCACGAACCGTTCTCAAAGCTCTGAAATTATTCTACAGCCCTATCAAACCATGTGGCTGGAAATTATTTAGTCCAATGCTTGCAGGATGTGACTGACTGCCGTGGAGGCTGGTCCGCCAAGCGATTGGATGAGCCCATACTTTGCATTTGCAATTTGGTTCGCTCCTGCCTGGCCTCGTAACTGGGTCACTGCTTCGACGGCTTGATATACACCAGCAGCGCCTCCGGGGAATCCGCGTGCTTTCATGCCGCCCATTGTGGCGCATGGGATCTTTCCCTTTAGGCTTATCTCGCCGTCCTCGGCGAGTTTCCAACCGCGACCTTTAATTGCAAATCCAACCGCTTCCAAAGACAGCGCGGCGTAAATGCTGAACGCGTCGTGATATTCAAAGAAGTTGATTCGATCCAGTGTAAGGCCAGCTTGTTTCATAGCCTTGCCTGCGGATATTTGTGCGGTGTCGAAATATAAAATGTCTTTTCTGTCGTGCAATGCCAATGTGTCCGAGGATGCTGCCGAGCCAGCGATCTTCACGAGTGGACTCTGCCAGTTTAACGGGAGCAGGTCACGGCGAGTCAGAACGAGCGCGGCAGCGCCATCCGCATTGGGGGCCACGTCAAACATATTGATCGGGTCGCTGACCATTTCCGCTTTGGCATATGTTTCAGCTTTGATGGCTTTGCGGAACATGGCATTTGGATTTGCAACGCCATTCGCATGAGCAGTTAATGCAAAGTTGGCAAATCCATTATGGGGACATCGTTCTCGTACATGTAACGCTTCATTAAGAGAGCGGCTTGCGCGGTGGCGGTGAGACCTTGCACGGCTTCAAAATCAGAGTCGCTGGTGGAAGCGATTGCTTCTTCCACTTCTGAACCGATCTTGTCCGTGAATTTTTCAATGCCGACCACGAGCGCCACATCCACCATGCCGCTTGCAATGGCGAGATAGGCCTGGCGAAGTGCCGCTCCGCCCGATGCGCCTGCGGCTTCAAGCGTGATGGCTTCAATTCCAGTCAGCCCCGCATAATCGGCAATGAGTGCGCCGAGATGCGCCTGATTGGAAAGATTCGGCGCGAGCATATTGCCGACGAATAATGCCTGCGGTTTGAGTCCGCCTGAATCTTTGTGCGCGGCTTGAATGGCGTCGAGGGCGAGATCGCGCAAACTGATCTCCCAATGCTCGCCAACTTCTGTTTGTCCGATACCTGCGATTACTACGTCTGTCATGTTTGATTTCTACCTCGGTGGTTGAGTAGCTCCGCATGTTCTTCGCGGAGCGTATCGAAACCACAAATTTCATGAATACATGTTATTGCTGGTTTCGATACGGGCTTCGCCCTACTCAACCAGCGGAGTATTTCTTATTTCCAAATACTCTTCAAGAACTTCAACTTCTCAATCGTCTGATAACTTCCGCCGCCTTCGTGACCATTGTATGGATACACTTTAATATCCTTCTCACCAGCCCAGTGATTGTACGCGGCATAGACTGTGGAAGGCGGGCAGACTTGATCCATGAGACCTGTGGAGAATAATGATTTTGCTTTCGCGCGTGCGGCGAAGTGGATGCCGTCAAAATATGAAAGCGTGTTGAAGACCGTATCCACTTTATCGCGGTGGATGTGACAATAGTCTGCGATCTCTTTGTATGGATAGGAATCCACGATCTCTGTTGCGCGGCGATAGTGACAGAGGAACGGCACATCGGGCATGGCGGCGACTACATCGGGGACAAGTCCTGCCGCAGCGATGGCAATCCCTCCGCCTTGTGATCCGCCTGTCACGGCGATGCGCGACGCGTCCACTTCGGGGTGGCTGCGTGCTGCGTCGATGGCGCGGACTGCGTCTGTGAAAACGCGGCGATAATAGTAATGCTTCGGGTCAAGCACACCATTAGTCATATTGCCATCACCATGCGCATTGCCGCCTTCGGCATATAGATCAGGCGTATCACCTCTTGACCATTCGCTGCCCTGTCCGCGCGTGTCCATCACAAAGTGAGCGTACCCCGAGCTTGCCCATAAGAGCCACTCGAATGCGAAACTTCGTCCGCCGCCGTAGCCGATATATTCAACCACGCAAGGCAGGGGCGCATCGCGACGCGCTCTTACAGGCAGAATCAACCAGCCTTTGATGGGCTGACCGCCAAAGCCAGCGAAAGTGACATCATAGGTTTCTTGCGCGACGAGACCGTAATCCACTTTTTCAAAGGTCGCATTGAGTGGATACGCTCGCGCTTCATCCAATGTAGATTTCCAGAACGAGTCAAAGTCCGCGGGTTCTTCACGCGCAGGAGTGTAGGTTTTTAGTTCATTAAGAGGGAGGTCGAAGAAGGCCATGATTTACCTGATGTTATTTCCCCGTCCGTATCCGCGAGATGCTGTTTCCCGCGCACAAAGGCATCCTGAGAAACTGTCTGCCAAACCAGGGTTTATTGGCATCGCCAGGCTGAGCCTCGCAGATAAAGCGCGTCAGGTTCTTATTTCATCGCCAACTTGCCGCGATAGCGACATACAGTGCGTAATCAATTTCCGTTCTGCGGGCAATGTATTCCTGTGTCTTCATGGCGAGACCCTGGCGGGCGGTGACTTTGTCAGTGACGAGAATGTCAAAGGCGTCTGAGCCAGCTCCCGACCCGAAAGAGACGACGAGGATTCTGTCGCCGGGCTGGGCGATGTCGAGAGTCGCTGTCAAGCCGATCATGGCTGCGCCGGCGTAGGTATTCCCAATCGTGTGGACTAAAAGCCCGGGCGCGATCTGCTCGGCAGAAAATCCGAGTTGACCTGCGACACGCTGCGGAAATTTTGTGTTCGGCTGATGGAAGATCGCCCACTTGTAATCTTTGGCGGTGGTGCCGCTGGCTTCCATGAGATGGGTGGCGGCTTCGGTGATGTGCTTGAAGTAGGCGGGCTCGCCCGTGAAGCGCATGCCGTGCTCGGGATATTTTTGATATTCGCGCCGCCAGAAATCGGGCGTGTCGGTGACGTAGGAATACGAGGCGTTGATGATCGCCAGTGACTCTTCGGCGGGGCCGATGATGTACGCGCCGCCGCCCGCGCCCGCGGTGTATTCGAGCGCGTCACCGGGCTTGCCTTGCGCGGTGTCCATGCCGATGGCCATGGCATAATGTCCCATGCCCGAGCCGACCAATCCCATTGCGGCGACCATCGCTTCGGTGCCGGCTTTACAGGCGAATTCCCAATCTGCGGCTTGCGTGTTGGGGACTGCGCCGATCGCTTCGGCGACCAACGTGGAAGTTGGCTTGACCGCATACGGATGCGACTCTGACCCGACCCAAACCGCCCGCAGTTCTGTCGGGTCAATTTGAGCGCGGAGCATGGCATTGCGCGCCGCTTCGATGGACATGGTGATCACATCTTCATCGAGGCCGGGCACGGCTTTCTCTTTGATGGGAAGTCCGCTGGTCTTGCCTGTCCATACGCGCGCGACTTCCTTGGCGGGCAGACGGTAACGCGGCACATATGCGCCGTAGCCGACAATGCCAACGGGCTTGATGGGTTTGAGGAGGGTGGGGGAGTGTGGTTGTGGGGTTGTCATTTAGTTTTCCTTGCTATCTTTTCGAAAACGATTTTGTTCTTTCACGATAGTATGCTGAGTCGGTAAATGCCATTAGCTTGCTCATTGGCTCTGTGCCACCGCGAGGTTCTTCATGACTTGATAACTTTGCAATTGCTTGAAATTCTTCTTCTGGGTTCATACTTTTTTCTTCTGCGGCAATATAAAGATAGACCAGTTGGGTTAATGTGTCTCGAAAGTCTGTACCACAATTTTCCATTGAAATCGCTATAAGCCCACGTAACAACCATATCTTATCGCCAGTATCTCTCAGTTTTTTTCTTGCCCTCTCGTCCACATAGCTCATGAGTAAATCTTCCATGAAGTGCGGCTGAGATACATGATAGCTATCCCTGATAATGCCTCTAATCTCTTCTCGTTGTTCGTGCGTTACCTTGATATAAACATCATAGCTTGTGTCTAAAAATCCATAGATTTCTTCTGGTAAATCATATTGTTTTTGAAGACTGGTTCTAAATTTATTTACCAAACCATGGTAATTATCTAAATCTTCTATCATGCTAAAAGTGTCTTTATAGTCTTTTTTGTTATCTTTATGAAATTGCTCATATGGTTCACACCACCAATTTTTGTATCTGGTGACATATTCGAGCAATTGATTTTTGTAGGTTTCAAAGTCCATAAATTGTCCAATTAATTTCAAAATGTTTTTTTACTTTTACCCATATCAAAACTTTGACTTCAAACCTGCCTGCTTGAAAATCTTCGGTGCGGACTAAAGTCCTGCCTCAGTGCGTGGAAGCCCTTCGGGCTAAGGCGGAGTTGGCTTTGGCCGACTTTCATGAACTGAGGAAGGGATTTATCCCGCGCCGATTCTATTACACATACCAAAACTTTGACGTCAACCCAGCCTGCCTGAAAACCTCTGCAACCTGTTCCATGCTTCGTCCATGAAAATCCACAGACATTCGATTACTGTACCAGAGTTTGGAGAGTTCCCAAACTTGGTTGATGGTCAGGGTTTCTCCGCGTTCGAGGTTATTCCGCTTGCACCACTTGTCAACCCATTCTTCCGACCGGAAGAGAAGCATGGTTGCTCAGGTAAAGACGAGGTCATCGTACCAGCGTGAGAAAGCAAGTGGAAAGTGGACAAGTAGTTCACTGTTTGTAACTTTGCCATCCTTTACTTCCAATTGAATCGATTCGTTGCTTTCCGTAAACACCGCGTCAATGACCGCGTCGCAGTGCAGAGCGGCGGGGATGCCGAGCATGTCCCAGGCGCAGTTGGCGAAATAGGTTTTCCCATTCGCGTGGACTTTGAAGTCCGTGGGAATCCCAGAAAATGGGTTTGCCATGCGGATGGTCAAGGTGTTTGGTTCGAGGAAGAAGGAATGGCGATTGTGTAATTCCTTGTAAAGTTCGCCAGCTTCTTCGGTGCTGATGTTAAAGTGCTGGGCAGCGTCTTCCACACTCGGCGGGTGAGTCGTATCCGCAAAATGTTTGTAAACAAAGGCGCGGGTTTGCCAGAGGAGGGTATCGGTTATCATGTTTATGATGTAAACACGTAGACAGGTAGGCACGAAACTTGTTTACGTGTTTCCTTGTTTCCCTGCATACATTCCCAAAATCTCTTCCGCTCGATCCACACGCACAACCTTCTCCGCCACCATTTGCGCGGCGACCTTCTCGATCAACTCGCCAGATGCGCCAGCGGCGATGGCGACCTGCCTTGCGTGCAGGGACATGTGTCCGCGTTGGATGCCTTCGGTGGCGAGGGCGCGCAGGGCGGCCATGTTTTGCGCGAGACCGACCGAGACGATGATCTCTGCCAATTCGGATGCGGTCTTCACGCCCATTAACTTAACTGCGGCTTGCGCGGCCGGGTGGACTTTGGTCGCCCCGCCGACGATTCCGACCGCCATTGGCATTTCCAGTGTTCCGACGAGGTTGCCGTCCTTGTCCTTGCCCCAGGTGGAGAGGGAAGTGTATTTGCCAGAACGGGCGGCATAAGCGTGCGCCCGGCTTCGATGGCGCGCCAGTCATTGCCGGTGGCGATGACGACCGAGTCCACGCCGTTCATGATGCCCTTGTTGTGGGTTGCTGCGCGATAGGGATCGGCTGCGGCGAAAGCGTAGGCGGCGATGATGCCATCGCGCACGGTCTCGCCTTTGAAGGATTCAAATCCCATGGTCAACTCGCTGACGGGGACTGTACAGCGCACGCGGGCAATTCTTCTGTCTGCCAGATTCGACAAAATCTTCAAGTGAACTTTTCCGCCCGTGATCTCTTCGATTCGAGGCGCGAGTTTTTCGCAAGCCGTGTTGACCGCATTCGCGCCCATCGCGTCACGCACATCATAGATGAGATGAATGACGATAAATGGGCCAATGGCCGATTCTTCGATCATGCGCACTTCGAGGTCACGTGCGCCGCCGCCAAATTTTTTCAGGATCGGGTCAATCGCATCGGCTGTGGCGAGCAATTCAGCTTTGTGTTCATATATTTTCAGCCGCGCTTCATTCATGTTGACCACGTTGATCAACTGCATCTGGCCGATCATCAACGGCTCGGTGGTGGTGGCTGTGAATCCGCCGCCGGCGCGGGCCAGTTTTGCCATAAATGACGCGCCTGCCACAACAGACGGTTCTTCCACTACAAAGGGAATCAACACATCGCGCCCGTTGACCATGAAGTTCAGCCCGATGCCGACGGGGAGCGCGTACATGCCGATCACATTCTCGATCATGTGGTCGGCTGATTCAGCGGAGAGTCCGCCTGTAGTAAACGGGAGCAGGCTTTCGGGAGTCTGACCCGAGGCTTCCGCAAGTTTGGCGCGGCGTTCTTCGAGGGTCAGGTTGTAAAATCCAGAGATGCGCGAATTTGTCATATTGGTTATCCCAAGTATAGGTTTGGTCGCCTTTCAAATTCTATCAAAAAGCAACGGATTGATTATAATGTCTGTAT
>NZ_JADJSO010000010.1:0-34882 GCF_016711665.1 Candidatus Villigracilis saccharophilus | reverse complement strand
AAGGCGAAGACCAATTGGACTTGACGAATTGGCAGTTGAAAGATGAAGACGGTAATACTTTTAAGTTTCCCAAACTCATACTTTATACGAATGGCGCTGTGCAGGTACACACTGCGACTGGCACAGATACCGTCATTGACCTATATTGGGGCATTGGCAGCGCCGTGTGGAGTTCTGGAGAGAATGCCCGGTTATTTGACACGCAGGGCAACCTGAGAGCTGTGTATCGAGTTCCGTAAAACAGTGGGAAGTGGACAGTGTATAGTAAAACCCTACCGCTTGACTGCCCACTGCCCACTATCCACTATTTACCCACTAATTATGACTCAAGCCCTGTATCGTAAGTATCGCCCCAAAGGATGGGATACCGTCATTGGACAAGATCACGTTGTCCAGACGCTCACCAACTCCATCAAAGCAGACCGCGTTGGTCATGCCTATCTTTTTGCGGGTCCGCGCGGAACTGGCAAGACCACTGTGGCGCGCTTGCTTGCCAAGGCGGTCAACTGTCTCGCCGAAGATCCCGCGCATAGGCCTTGTAATACCTGTAAAAATTGCGAAGCGGTCAACGAAAATCGCTTTATGGATATGATCGAGATTGATGCCGCTTCGAATAACGGCGTTGATGATGTCCGCGACCTGCGTGAAAAAATAAATTTTTCCCCCTCTCAGGGAAAATATAAAGTCTATGTGGTGGATGAAGTTCACATGTTATCGGGCGGCGCGTTCAATGCCCTGCTCAAAACACTTGAAGAACCGCCGCCACATGCCATCTTTGTTTTAGCCACCACTGAAATTCATAAAATTCCTGCAACTGTTTTATCACGCTGTCAGCGCCATGAGTTCCGCCGTGTACCGGTGGATGAGATCGTTGTCAACCTCAAGCATATCGTCGCTGCTGAAAATCTCATTGCCGATGATGAAGCCCTTACGTTGATTGCCCGCCAGTCAGCGGGCGGCATGCGCGATGCGCAGTCTCTGCTCGATCAACTTTCCTCAACGGGCACGAAGATCACGCTGGCTCTCGCGCAAACTGTTCTTGGCACTGCTACGAGCAAAACCGTTCTCGATATTATCTCGTCCGTTCTCGATCATCAGCCTGCGCACGGTCTCGAAACCATTCACCGAGCTCTCGACTCGGGCGCTGATCCGCGTTCGCTTGCCCGTCAAATCGTCGAATATCTGCGCGGCCTGATGCTGATACAAATGGGTAATATCGATCAGGTCGAGGCCACGCGTGAAGTCAAAATACAAATGGAATCCCATGCAAAATCTTTCAATACTTCTGAAGTATTGCGCATGATGAAGATATTTAATAACGCTGCGACTGATCTGCGCGGCGGCTGGCAGCCGTCTTTGAGTATTGAACTTGCCCTCGCGGAAGCGATCGAGAACCCAACAGAATCTCCGCAAATTGCCGTATCATCCCCTTTGGGGTCGCCGCGTCAGACCCCGCCGAAGCCTGTTTCTGTCGCGAGAACCGAATCCCAGCTCGAGGGTAAGAGCACATCGTCCCCGCTGGGGGAAGCGCCCGTGTCTGACAAGCCTGTGATCAATTCAGGCGATATTATCAAGTCGTGGAAGCATTTGGCGGCAGCTCTGCCGAAGTCGCAGGCAAATTTATCTGCGTTGATGAACTCGGTCAAGATGATCGATGTGCAAGGCAAAACGCTTGTGCTTGGTCTCGCCAGTGACGTGCTCGTCTCGAAAATTGACAAGCCCGATCAGGTCGAAGCCGTTCAAAAATTGATCAAAGATAACTTTGGCGTGGATGTGTCCATACGTTGTATTGTCACCAATGCCAGAGGTAAGCTTCCTGCAAGTGTTGCACAAGATGGTATGGTTGCTGCGGCTATTCAGCACGGCGGCGAGATCGTGGATATGGAATAAACAATAATCCCCCAATTAACAAAAAGAGGTTTTTATTATGGCAAAAGGATTTAATCGTGGACCTGCCGCAATGGGCGGCGGACAATCAGGTATGATGCAGCAGCTTCAGAAACTGCAAAAGCAGATGGAAGAAGCGCAAGCCAAACTCGCGGATGAGACCGTCACTGCAACAGCGGGCGGCGGCGCGATCAAGGTCACAATGACCGGCGATCAGAAATGCCGCGAAGTGGTCATTGACCCTGAATTGTTAAAAGATGCAGATGCAGAAATGCTGCAAGACTTGGTCTTGTCTGCGGTCAACATGGCGCTCGACCAATCACGCGAACTCGCCAATCAAAAACTAGGTCCGCTCTCGGGCGGGTTGCCGTTTTAGTGACTAGGGAGGTACGGAAACATGCTTGCCCTGTTTACATATTTGCTTCTCCTGCAGATCCATCCAATCCCTTATTAATGCCTTGGAGCGCCTGCCAGGCATTGGACCCAAGTCCGCTTCACGGCTGGCATTCTTTCTTCTGCGCGCCTCCGAAGATGTGGCGCAGGATTTGTCTGTTGCGTTGGCGAATTTGAAGGCGAATACAGCTTTTTGTCAGGAATGTTTTAATATCACAGATGCAGGCCGCGAACGCTGCGAGATCTGTGAATCTCCAAAGCGTGAAAATTCCTTGATCTGTGTTGTTGAAGAAGCTTTAGATGTACTGGCGCTTGAGAGAACGGCAGGCTTTCATGGCAAATATCATGTCTTACAGGGAGTCTTGTCTCCCATCGAAGGTATCGGTCCCGATGACTTGAAGATCAAACAATTGATCGCCCGTGTTGCACGCGGCGGCATCAAGGAAATTATCCTCGCCACCAATCCCAGCATGGAAGGCGATACGACTGCCATCTATTTGAGTCAACAATTGGAACCGATGGGCGTGAAGGTTACACGTCTCGCGCGCGGTTTGCCGGTGGGCGGTGACCTTGAATATGCAGATCAAAATACGCTATTGCGCGCTTTGTCTGGTAGACAGGAAATGAGCTGAAATCAAACGACAGTCACCTCGAAGGTGGCTGTCTCTTTTTATTATGAAGATAACCATTCTCACTTACGGTTCGCGCGGCGATGTTCAGCCGTTTGTCGCACTTGCGCTTGGCTTGCAGAAGAATGGTCATGTGGTCAAGCTTGCCGCGCTGCATAAATTTAATGAGTTCGTAACCTCGCACGGAATAACATTTATCCCGCTGGCAGGCGACCCTGAAGAGATCAGCAGGCTGATCAATAACGCGGGTACAAATCCTGCGCGGGTCGTTGCGTCCATGTGGAATTATATTTTCTCGATCGCGCCGCAGGTCTCGCGCGTTGCCTTTCCCAGCCTGTGAAGGCGCAGATCTGATTATCCATTCATTTCTGTTTACTGTCGGGGGTCACTCGTGGGCACGCGAACATAACATCCCTGACATCTCCGTGCAGACATTTCCCATGTTTGCTCCTACACGTGAATTCCCGAATGTTTCCGCGCTTAATGTTCCACCAGGCTTGTTCAGCTATTTTTCACACTGGTTCGCCACGCAAGTGTTTTGGGTCGGTGGAAATAGCGGATATGGTCCCGCGCAGCGTGCAAACCCGGACCCTCATTATCCAAAGAAACTTTACTGGCCCTTTGACGCCAGTCCGCATCACCTTCGGACCCCGTTGCTGTTTGCTTATAGCTCGAGTGTTTTGCCGCGCCCTGTCGATTGGGATGAGCATGTCCACTTAACAGGGTATTTTTTTCTTGATGAAGAATCATACCAACCGCCCGTTGGACTTTCTGATTTTCTTGCCGCGGATGATCCGCCCGTTTGTGTTTCTTTTGGCAGCATGGTTAATCGCAAAGCCAAAGGCATAGATGAAATTGTTCGCGCAGCATTGAGTCGAACAGGTAGCCGCGGAATTATTCTTTCAGGTTGGGGTGGGGTTGAGAATGAATCTTCAGAAAATTTCCTTTACCTTAAATCCGTTCCGCATGACTGGCTGCTGCCAAGATGTAAGCTTGTCATTCATCATGGCGGAGCAGGCTCAACGGCGGCAGGGCTGCGGGCAGGGATTCCAAATATTGTCGTTCCTTTTACCGCCGATCAACCGTTCTGGGGAAACAGAGTCCATGCGATAGGTGCCGGTCCCAAGCCCATTCTTGTAAAGAATCTTTCGGTTGAGAATTTAATGCGCGCAATTGCTGAGGCTGAGTCGGATGCCGTTTGTGAACGCGCCCAGGGTATCGGCCAACGAATAAGAAGCGAAGATGGGGTCAAAAATGCGGTGGAGTTAATAGAGATATATTCGCAAAAATTTAAAAGCAGAGGCTGATTTAGTGTGGCAACGAGAGTGCAAAATGCTGTGATTCTTTAAGGTTGAGATGTCTTTGAATCTCTTGACAAAGGAAAGGAAATGCATATAATTGCCCTTCGCCAGTAGAAATGAAAAAGATTTCGTCACCCCGACAAATCGATTACAACTGAGTAACCGTCTCCCGTCAGAGACTCGAAGCAAATGTTTTGAAGTCTGACAGCCGATGCAGAAATAAAAGCATCGGTATTTTAGTCTGTAAAAAGACTTGACAACGGTTATATGAACGGGTAGAATACCGCTCGCTCAAATGGCAAGCACCTTAACAACTGAAAAGTGATAGGAAACAAAATTTTTTGTTGAACCAGTAAATCCGTAACTTTTACACTCGCAAGAGTGAATTTTTTTGCGGAGAGTTTGATCCTGGCTCAGGATGAACGCTGGCGGCGTGCCTAATACATGCAAGTCGAACGAGGTGCTTTTGTAGTAATACGAAAGTGTCCTAGTGGCGAACGGGTGAGTAACGCGTTGGTGACCTACCCCAAAGTGTGGGATAACAGTTCGAAAGGATTGCTAATACCGCATGTGGTCTTCGGATTTAGAAACTGATGACTAAAGGAGTAATCCGCTTTGGGAGGGACCTGCGTCCCATCAGCTAGTTGGTGAGGTAATGGCTCACCAAGGCTACGACGGGTAGGGGACCTGAGAGGGTGACCCCCCACAATGGAACTGAAACACGGTCCATACACCTACGGGTGGCAGCAGTAGGGAATATTGCACAATGGGCGAAAGCCTGATGCAGCAACGCCGCGTGTGCGATGAAGGCCTTCGGGTCGTAAAGCACTTTTCTGAGGGATGAGCAAGGACAGTACCTCAGGAATAAGTCTCGGCTAACTACGTGCCAGCAGCCGCGGTAAAACGTAGGAGGCAAGCGTTATCCGGATTCACTGGGCGTAAAGCGCGTGCAGGCGGTTCGGTAAGTTGGGCGTGAAATCTCCTGGGCTTAACTAGGAGAGGTCGTTCAATACTACCGGACTTGAGAGTGGTAGAGGAAGATGGAATTCCCGGTGTAGTGGTGAAATGCGTAGATATCGGGAGGAACACCAGTGGCGAAAGCGATCTTCTGGACCATTTCTGACGCTCAGACGCGAAAGCTAGGGTAGTAAACGGGATTAGAGACCCTGGTAATCCTAGCCGTAAACGATGTAAACTTGGCGTCGGTGGCTTAAACTCCATCGGTGCCGCAGCTAACGCGATAAGTTTACCGCCTGGGGACTACGATCGCAAGATTAAAACTCAAAGGAATTGACGGGGGCCCGCACAAGCAGCGGAGCGTGTGGTTTAATTCGATGCTACACGAAGAACCTTACCCGGGTTTGACATGCAAGTGGTAGTGATCTGAAAGGTGAACGACCCGCAAGGGAGCTTGCACAGGTGTTGCATGGCTGTCGTCAGCTCGTGTCGTGAGATGTTCGGTTAAGTCCGCTAACGAGCGCAACCCTCGCTGTATGTTACATGTGTCATACAGGACCGCCGGTATCAAGCCGGAGGAAGGTGGGGATGACGTCAAGTCCGCATGGCCTTTATGTCCGGGGCTACACACACGCTACAATGGTCGGTACAATGGGTTGCTAAGTCGCGAGATGGAGCCAATCCCCCAAAGCCGGCCTCAGTTCAGATTGCAGGCTGCAACTCGCCTGCATGAAGCTGGAGTTGCTAGTAAACGCGCGTCAGCTATAGTGCGTTGAATACGTTCTCGGGCCTTGTACACACCGCCCGTCACGTCATGGGAGTTGGTAACACCTGAAGCCGGTAGCCTAACCGCAAGGAGGGCGCCGTCGAAGGTGGTGCTGGTGACTAGGACGAAGTCGTAACAAGGTAGGTGTACCGGAAGGTGCGCCTGGATCACCTCCTTTCTAGAGTTCTTGAGCAAATCTCCAAGGAGATGCGCTCTACTCAATTTGTAATAAGCCCATACGGTGAGCTTGGGCGCTGGATCGCAGAGATGCGTTTCCTATCACTTCTCAGTTGCTAAGGAAAAACCCGGGCTTGTAGCTCAGTTGGTTAGAGCACTGTGCTGATAACGCAGGGGTCACAGGTTCGAATCCTGTCAAGCCCACTAACCAGGCATGTCCTGGGGATGTAGCTCAGTGGGAGAGCAGCGCGTTTGCAACGCGAAGGTCGCGGGTTCAAATCCCGCCATCTCCACTGAATTAGATGCAGTACTGGAGTTATATAAAAGTTTGAAAAACGGCAAGAAGACATAAGTTTCAAAAAAGCACCGCTTTCAAGGTTGATTTTGCGACCTGGCGGTAGCGTCAGGTCGTTTTGTGTCTGTTGGAAGTTGCACCTTATAAAGCTGAGTAAACACTTTGAATGGCGATCGATGCTCTTGATTTAGATCAAGACTATCGGTCACCGGTCAAATGGTGAATGCACCTTAAAAACTGAATAGCAATTGATGAAAAGCCGATAAAGTAAAATTTATCAAAATGTAATATATTAAAGAAAAGTATCAACTTCTCCGTATCACGTGGAGAAGCTATTAAGAGCTTATGGTGAATGCCTTGGCGTCAAGCGCCGATGAAGGACGTGGGACACTGCGATAAGCCTCGGGAAGCCGTGTACAGGCGTTGATCCGAGGATTTCCGAATAGGGAAACCAGCTGTTGCGAACCAACAGTATCCCTGGTTGAATATATAGACCAGGTGAAGGGAACCTGGGGAACTGAAACATCTAAGTACCCAGAGGAAAAGAAATAATTCCCCTAGTAGTGGCGAGCGAACGGGGATCAGCCCAAACCGAATCTGTTTACAGAATCGGGGTTGTAGGACCGGTAATACGGAAGTTACAAAATGATCAGTTAGCGGAAAGGTGTGGGACAGCCTGCCAAAGAGGGTAATAGCCCCGTATGCGAAAACTGATTATCTTCCACCGTGTTCCTGAGTACTGCCGGGCACGCTAATCCGGCAGGAATCTAGGGAGTCCACTCTCTAAGGCTAAATACGCTTGACGACCGATAGTGAACTAGTACCGTGAGGGAAAGGTGAAAAGTCCCCCTGTTAGGGGAGTGAAATAGAACCTGAAACCATAAGCTTACAAGCAGTTGAAGGGCTACGGCAAGTTGAGCCCCCTAGAAATAGGGACGTTCCTTGTCATGCCTAACAGCGTGCCTCTTGGAGAATGAGCCTGCGAGTTAATTTCAGTGGCGAGGTTAAGGGAGTAACACCCGAAGCCGTAGCGAAAGCGAGTCTTAATAGGGCGTATAGTCGCTGGAATTAGGCCCGAAACCGTGTGAGCTACCCATGGGCAGGGTGAAGCGAGTCTAAACACTCGTGGAGGCCCGAACTCACTAACGTTGCAAAGTTAGGAGATGACCTGTGGGTAGAGGTGATATGCCAATCGAACACGGAGATAGCTGGTTCTCCCCGAAATAGCTTTAGGGCTAGCGTCGTATGTTTAGAACTGGAGGTACAGCACTGAATGGGCTATGGGGCTTACAGCTTACAGAACCCAATCAAACTCGGAATGCCAGTTCTCCATAGTACGGCAGTCGGACTCCGGGAGATGAGTTTCGGGGTCGAAAGGGAAACAGCCCAGACCATCGGCTAAGGTCCTCAAATCTATGCTAAGTGGGAAACGAGGTGAGGTTACTGAAACAACCAGGAGGTTGGCTTAGAAGCAGCCACCCTTTAAAAAGTGCGTAACAGCTTACTGGTCTAGTGACTTCGCGCGGAAAACTTAACGGGGCTAAGCATAGTACCGAAGCCATGGGTCTCAACATTTGTTGGGGCAGTAGGGGAGCGTTCTGTCAGCGGTGAAGGTCGATCGTAAGGGCGACTGGAGCGGACAGAAGTGAGAATGCAGGCATGAGTAGCGTACAAATATGTGAGAACCATATTCGCCGTATATCTAAGGTTTCCGACGCCAGGTCATTCCGCGTCGGGTTAGTCGAGTCCTTAGCCGAGGCCGAGAGGCGTAGGTGATGGACATCTGGTCAACATTCCAGAACCGCTAGAGAGTGCGATGGGAGGACGCAACGAGATAGGCCAGCCCATTATTGGATTTGGGTGCGATCCATCTAGGCGTTGAGATTGGTAGGTAAATCCGCCAGTTGAGCTGAGGTGAGAGCGAGCCGTAAGGCATAAGTGGTTGAGTCTTGTTGCCAAGAAAAGTCTCTAAGCATAACTTTCTAGTGCTCGTACCGCAAACCGACACCGGTAGATGGGTAGAGTATACCAAGGCGAACGGGAGAACTCTCGTTAAGGAATTAGGCAACATGACCTCGTAACTTCGGGAGAAGAGGTGCCCTCTAGGGTGTTAAAGCCCAGGAGGGTCGCAGTGAAATGGCTCTGGTGACTGGTTAACAAAACCACAGGTCTCTGCTAAGCCGTAAGGCGATGTATAGGGGGCTGACGCCTGCCCAGTGCCGGAAGGTTAAAGGGAGAGGTTAGCGCAAGCGAAGCTTTGAACTGAAGCCCCGGTGAACGGCGGCCGTAACTATAACGGTCCTAAGGTAGCGAAATTCCTTGTCGGGTAAGTTCCGACCCGCACGAACCGCGTAACAATTAGAGCACTGTCTCGACGAGAGACCCGGGTGAAATTGAAATGGCTGTGAAGATGCGGCCTACCCGCAGTAGGACAAAAAAGACCCCGTGGAGCTTTACTGCAGTTTGGCATTGTATTTGGATATGATCTGTGTAGGATAGGTGGGAGGCTTTGAAGCTGGCGCGCTAGCGTCGGTGGAGCCAACGGTGAAATACCACCCTGATCATGTTTAGATCCTAACCCCATTCCGTAATCCGGATGGGGGACCGTGCCAGATGGGCAGTTTGACTGGGGCGGTCGCCTCCTAAAAGGTAACGGAGGCGCCCAAAGGTTCCCTCAGGTGGAATGGAAACCCACCATAGAGTGTAAAGGCATAAGGGAGCTTGACTGTAAGGCCAACGCGCCGAACAGAGACGAAAGTCGGGCTTAGTGATCCCACAATACCGAGTGGAAGGGTTGTGGCTTACCGGATAAAAGCTACCCCGGGGATAACAGGCTGGTGAGATCCAAGAGTTCACATCGACGATCTCGCTCGGCACCTCGATGTCGGCTCATCGCATCCTGGGGCTGGACAAGGTCCCAAGGGTCGGGCTGTTCGCCCGTTAAAGCGGTACGCGAGCTGGGTTCAGACCGTCGTGAGACAGGTCGGTCTCTATCCACTGTGGGCGTAAGGGATTTGAAGGGAGCTGCTCCTAGTACGAGAGGACCGGAGTGGACAGACCTCTAGTGTGCCAGTTGTTCCGCCAGGAGCATCGCTGGGTAGCCATGTCTGGCAAAGATAACCGCTGAAAGCATCTAAGTGGGAAACTTGCCCTAAGATTAGATCCCTGTGACCCGTAAGGGTGTAAGACCCCAGATAGACTATCTGGTTAATAGGCAGCATGTGTAAGCGCAGTAATGTGTTAAGCTAAGCTGTACTAATGGTCGAGGGCTTCCTTTATGTGATGCGGAGAATTTGGTACTTTTCTTATAAAACAATCATCAACTTGCTGTTCAGACCAACATTGTGAAATTGTCCCTTGGTGATTTGAGCGACGTGGGTACACCCGGTCCCATACCGAACCCGGTAGTTAAGCACGTCAGCGCCGATGGTACTTGGAGGGCGACCTCCTGGGAGAGTAGGTCATTGCCAAGGGGCTTTTCTTTTTAACACATCACGCGCGGGATCTTTTTATCCGCGCGTGTGTCGCTTGTATGGCCCCTGTTTTGTTTTTTATTTTCATGCCGAAAGTAGGTGATTTCATTGGCTTCAGTACATTTACGAAGCGGCGAGTCTCAGGACTCATTGCTTAAGCGCTTCCGCAAAAAAATCGTTAAGAGCGGTATTTTAAGCACCATTCGCAACAAGCGCTGGTTCATTTCGAAGAGCGAAACACGACGAATGGATAAGAAGAAGGCGATCCGCCGCATTAAGCGGAAATCCTTTAAGGATAATGAATAAGACAGACTGTAGGATGTGTGTATGACCAAAGAAGAAGGCAAAATTAAAGTGGACGGACTTGTGATCGAGGCTTTGCCTGGAACGCAGTTCCGTGTGCGGCTGGATAATGGGCACGAAGTGCTTGCATATCTGGCAGGCAAAATGCGCAAGCACTATATCCGCATTTTGTTGGGAGACCATGTTTCCATGGAAATGTCACCTTATGATATGACCCGCGCCCGCATTACTTTTCGTCAGCGCAAGAATGCGCCAACTTCTTCTACCAGCAGTTAATGTTTGTAAATTGAATTTCAGGAAGCCCTCTGTGAAAACAGAGGGCTTTTTTTGTGCATAACTGAATCGGCGGCTAGAAAGCCTGGGACGTGCGACCAGTTTTCAACGAGGCTGATCCGGAGTTTTGAGCGGGATCAACTCTCAAGGACGGCAAATTTGTTTTTGTGGAATGTTATCCAGCATTGGAATTTTCCATTAAAATCTTTTCATCTTTGCATGATTCGTGTATAATGCCGAAGTTCGGCGTAAAACGAGGAGTGTGAAGCGTATCTTTTGATCGACTATTGGTCAGCGAGTTCGTTTCAGATCGTATTGATCCAGTCCTCGGCCGATTCTTATGATGGCCGATTTTTTATTTCAACTTGGAAAGTAGGTGATTAAGTTGGGTTCAGTACATTTACGAAGTGGTGAGTCTCAAGACTCACTGCTCAAGCGTTTTCGTAAGAAGGTCGTCAAGAGTGGCGTGTTGAGTACCATTCGCAACAAGCGCTGGTTCATTTCCAAGAGCGAGACACGACGCATGGAAAAGAAGAAGGCGATTCGACGGATGAAGCGAAAATCTTTTAAGGATACAGAATAAGCAGAGGCGTGTATGACCAAAGAAGAAGGCAAAATTAAAGTTGATGGTGTGGTGATCGAGGCCCTGCCTGGGACGCAGTTCCGGGTGCGGCTGGATAATGGCCATGAAGTGCTGGCTTACCTTTCAGGTAAAATGCGCAAGCATTACATCCGCATTTTGTTGGGTGATCATGTTGCGATGGAAATGTCGCCTTATGATCTGACCCGCGCGCGTATCACCTTCCGCCAACGCAAAAGCATTTCTTCCTCTGTAGAAAGTTAATTTTCTGTTTTGCATGATCAACAAAAAAATCCTCCGTTTTGCGGAGGATTTTTTTGTTTGTGTGTAGTATTTATCGCGTTTCTTTGTATGAGGTTAAGACTTTCATGTAATTCGCCCGTTCGAATGCGGCTGGTTCTTTGACAGACTTCTGGCTCATGCTGCCCTGCATTTGTTTGATGGATTCGTATTCGTGAGAGTCCATCCACCATTTGAGCTCGTTCAACATTGAAGGGATGACCTGTTCACCGTTGTGCAGGAGATTGGATGCCATCATGGCGACTTTCGCTCCCGCCATCATGGATTTGAGGACATCATTGGCGGTGTGCACGCCGCTGGTAAGGGCAAAATCAGCGTTGACTTTGCCGTGCAGGATCGAGATCCAGCGCAGGGGCAGGCGCATTTCAGCGGAGGTGCTCAGGTCAAGGCTGTGAACGATCTCCAGTTCTTCCAGGTCAAAATCGGGTTGATAGAAGCGGTTGAATAGTACCAGTCCATTTGCTCCGGCTTCGACGATCCTGCGGGCAAAATTCGGCAGTGCTGTGATGAAGGGGCTGAGTTTTACTGCCAATGGAATGGTGATGGCGGATTTGACTTCTGCCACCAATTCGACCTGCGCGTCTTCAAGTTCCTGCGCAGTAAGGTCGGGGTCGGTGGGGATGTAGTACAGATTGAGTTCCAGCGCGTCCGCACCTGCATCCTGAATCTGTTTTGCATAACTCGTCCAGCCGCCTTTGGAGACGCCATTCAAACTTCCGATGACTGGGATGCTTAATGCCTTCTTTAATCCAGCAACCTGACTTAGATATCTATCAGGACCGACTGCATACATTCCGCCATCGGGCAGATAGGTCAGGGCCTCGGCATAGGAGTCGGTGCCGCGAGTTAGAAAATGGTCAAGTTCCAGACTCTCGTGAATGATCTGTTCTTCAAAGAGGGAGTACATCACGATCGCAGAGATGCCCGCTTCTTCCAGTTTGCGCGCCTTATCAATATTTTTTGAAATTGGCGACGCGGAAGCTACAATCGGATTTTTGAGGTTCAAGCCAAGGTAGGATGTAGAAAGATCGCTCATTATTTTTTCTCCTCGGTGTCATTTTCATAATGCATTGACGCCATTTGTTGATAGAGAGTCCAGCGGGATTTTGCATCGTGCTGGGCTTCCTTCATTAATTCTTCAGCGCGGTCTTCGTTCATTTGGATGAGCATCTTGTAACGTGTTTCGTTGTATGCATATTGAGAGATTGGGATGCTCGGTTCTTTTGATTCAATGATCAGTGGATTCTGACCTTGTGTTGCCAGGCGTGGATCGTAACGGTACATGGGCCAGTGACCAGATTGCACCGCAAGTTTCGACTGTTCTAGGCTCTTGGAAAGGTCATATCCGTGCGCGATGCAGGGACTGTATGCGATCACCAAGGATGGACCATCGTAAGACTCGGCCTCGATCAGGGCTCGTAATGTCTGCTGGTCGTTCGCTCCCATGGCGACACGAGCAACATACACATATCCGTAAGACATGGCGATCAGCCCCAGGTCTTTCTTGGGCAATCCCTTGCCGCTCATGGCAAACTTTGCAACTGCTGCGCGCGGTGTGGACTTGCTGGATTGTCCGCCAGTGTTTGAATACACTTCGGTGTCAAGTACCAGGATGTTTACGTTACGACCTGAAGCCATGACATGATCCAAACCACCATACCCGATATCATATGCCCAACCGTCGCCGCCGATGATCCAAACAGATTTCTTGACGAGATTGTCTGCGAGACTCACCAAATCCTTTGCGCGGCTGTCGCTGGATTTTGAGAGTTTATTCTTTAACTCGGTGACACGTTCACGCTGTGCCTGAATGCCAGCATCATCGTCCTGTTTGGCGTTAACCAGGGCATTAACCAATTCCAGGCTTAACTCTTTTTCAAATAACTTCACAAGCTCGAGCGCATATTCTTTTTGCTTGTCAATTGTCAGGCGCATGCCCAGGCCAAACTCGGCATTATCTTCGAACAGCGAGTTGGACCAGGCGGGTCCCCGTCCTTTTGAGTCCACTGCCCAGGGAGTGGTAGGAAGGTTGCCGCCGTAAATGGATGAACAGCCTGTTGCATTAGCGATGACGGAGCGGTCACCAAAGAGCTGGGAGACCAGCTTCACATAGGGCGTTTCACCGCATCCCGCGCAAGCTCCGCTGAACTCAAATAACGGACGCAGCAATTGTGAATTCTTGATCGTGGACGGATTGAATAATTTCTTGTCCATATCTGGAATGTTCATGAAGAAATCCCAATTTTTGGCTTCAGCTTCGCGCAAAGCGGGCTGGGGCATCATATTGATGGCCTTGCGTCCAACCGCACTCTTGTCTTTCACTGGGCAAACTTCCACGCACACGGTACAACCTGTGCAATCTTCGGGTGCTACTTGTAGCGTATAAGCCATGCCTGTCGAGAATTCTTTAAACTTGGACGGAACATGTTTAAAGGTCTCTGGCGCGTCAGCGAGCAATTTTTCATCATACACTTTGTGGCGGATGACTGCATGCGGACAAACCATCACGCACTTACCGCATTGGATACAAAGATCTGCATCCCAAACAGGGATTTCAAGCGCCAGGTTGCGTTTTTCCCACTGCGTTGTGCCGGTCGGGAATGTACCGTCAATCGGGAAGGCGGAGACCGGAATATTGTCGCCGTCGGAATTGATGATCTGACCGAGGACATTACGGACGAATTCAGGCGCTTCTTTCGGGACCGGAAGCCGGCGTGTGGTTTCTGAGTTGATCGCGGCTGGAACATTGACCTCATGAAGGTTCGCGACAGTCGCATCGACCGCATCGAAATTCTGCTGTACAACGGCTTGACCGCGTTTGCCATAACTCTTTTCAATGGCATGTTTGATTTCGGCGATTGCTGCGTCACGCGGAAGAATTCCGCTGATGGCAAAGAAGGCAGTCTGCATGATGGTGTTCATGCGTCCGCCCATACCTGTCTTTTCTGCAACATCATAGCCATTGATCACATAGAACTTGAGTTTCTTTTCGATGATGTCTTTTTGAACTTCCTGGGGAAGTTTATCCCAAATTTCCTCGGGACCATACAAACTATTGAGTAGAAAGATCGCGCCTTGCTTGGCGTACTTGAGCATATCCACGCGCTCTAGGAAGGCGTACTGGTGACAGGCTACGAAGTTTGCCTGATTCGCTTCAATGAGATATGGTGCGCGGATGGATTGCGGACCAAAGCGCAGATGTGAAATAGTGATTGTGCCGGACTTCTTCGAGTCGTAATAGAAGTAGCCTTGAGCAAAGTTAGTGGTCTCTTCACCGATGATCTTGATAGAGTTCTTGTTTGCACCCACGGTCCCATCGGACCCGAGGCCGAAGAATACACAACTGACCATGCCTTCAGATTCCAGGGAGAAGCTGGAGTCAACTTCAAGGCTGGTATGTGAAACATCATCATTGATGCCGACGGTAAAATGATTCTTGGATTCAGGCTTGGCCAATTCATCAAACACAGCCTTTGCCATGGCGGGGGTGAATTCCTTGGAGGAAAGTCCATAACGTCCACCGATCACTTTGATATTGGATCTTTGACCTTCAGAAAGCGCGTTGACAATATCCAAATACATCGGTTCGCCATTTGCGCCTGGTTCCTTGGTTCTATCAAGCACTGCAATTGAATTGACACTCTTAGGCAAAGCCTTGATGAAATGTTCAATCGAGAATGGGCGGTACAACCGCACACGCAAACAGCCAACTTTTTCGCCCTTCTTGGCAAGATAGGTGACAGTCTCGTCTACAACTTCGCCGCCTGAGCCCATGATGATAACGACACGTTCAGCTTCGGGGTGTCCACTATAATCGAAGAGGTTGTAATGACGCCCTGTGATCTGTGCGAACTTATCCATCATCTCCTGCACGATGGCAGGAGTGGCATCGTAATATAAATTGGCAGCTTCGCGCATCTGGAAGTATACATCCGGGTTTTGCGCTGTTCCGCGCAGCACAGGATGTTCAGGATTGAGTCCTCTTGCGCGGTGGGCACGCACCAGGTCATCGTCCACCATTTGGCGAAGTTCTTCATCTGTCAATTGGAAGATCTTGGTGACTTCGTGTGAAGTTCTAAATCCATCAAAGAAGTGGATGAAAGGCACGCGTGCTTTGAGGGTGGCAGCCTGTGAGATGGCGGCGAAATCCTGTGCTTCCTGTACCGATCCGGAGGAAAGCAATCCCCAACCGGTCTGGCGGACAGCCATCACGTCCTGGTGGTCTCCATAAATGGAAAGGGCGTGGGCGGCGATGGCTCGCGCTGCGACATGGAAGACGGTGCTGGTGAGTTCACCCGCGATCTTGTACATGTTCGGGATCATTAACAACAAGCCTTGCGATGCTGTGAATGTAGTGGTGAGCGCGCCTGTTTGAAGTGCGCCGTGTACTGTGCCGGCTGCGCCGCCTTCAGATTGCATTTCAATCACGAGCGGTGTGGTTCCCCAAAGGTTCTTCTTTCCTTTGGCAGACCATTCGTCTGAGAATTCACCCATCGCCGAGGAAGGGGTAATCGGATAAATGGCAATAACTTCGTTGGATCGGTGAGCGACACTCGCGGTTGCTTCGTTACCATCGGTCATGATGATAGGTTGTTTCATACTTATTGCTCCTTTGAAAGCAGGGTTTTTCCTGAAAATTTATTCAACATACAAGTTTATCCCCCCCTGAGTGCATTGATTAGTTATAAATGACCCGAATATACGTGAGAGTTGTCATATTTTGGACAATTATTGTAGAATTAAACACAGTGACGGCAGAACTTCTGCCGTCACTGTGTTTTTGAGCTTGCCTTTGGTTATTTAGCGGACGGAATTTCATCCAATGCAAAATAAATATGTAAATTCCTTTTGCGGCCTATCTCGAGCATTAGGTCTGCGCCCTGTGAAGCGCCTCCCACTCTAAATACTGCATCGCATTTTTCCAAAAGCCGTTCCGCGATGGGGTGAAAGATTTCGTTGAACAGCTCATCGCCAATTTTCTTTGAACCAGCCAGATGGGTCAGTGGCAGCGCAACCCACTCACCCAGAACAGGAATGTGTCCCATGCGAAAGATTGGCAGCGCGAAAGATTCCATCAAATGAACATTTGCGGCGATCTTGAGTGGATCATCGTTTGTGCCGGAACGATAAGGACCAGCAATTAGAATAAACATATTAACCGGTTTTCAGATGCGGCTTTGCCAATAACATCGCCGCCAGTGACTTTGCGTCTGGCATCTCGCCTCTTTCCGCCATTTGAATTGCCTCTGCGAATGATAGTTTTTCCACGCTGAGAAATTCATCCTCGTCCGCTTCAAGTGGATCATATCTCAGTTCACGCGCCAGATAAACATGCATAAATTCCGTGGAATAGCCCGGCGCGAGAAAAAAATCCCCGATTTTCTCGATATTGTCTGCGGCGAAACCTGTCTCCTCGCGGATTTCTCGCGCAGCACATACTGCGGGATCTTCGCCTGCGTCCAAAGTTCCTGCAGGCAGTTCGAGCAGATCCTTGCCCGCGGCGTGGCGATATTGCCTCACAAACAGCAGCTTGCCGTCTGTGTCAATCGGAACGATGATCACCGAGCCGCCATGTTCGATGATATCAAACTTGGTTTCGCGCCCGTCCGGGGTCTTGAGCGTGTCGCGGCGGATGGTGAAAGCGCGGCCTTTGAGTAACGTCTCAGTTCGTAGAAATTCAAATGGCATTGTGTAGGTTTCCTTATAATAAAAAAAGCCCAAGCATTTGCTTGGGCTTTTTTTATTTCAACTTAGGGTATCTGTAACTTTTGCCCGGCGGTCAAGGTTGCTGAGACTGCGAGACTATTTGCAGAAGCGATTGCGGCGGGGTCAACATCACCGAATTTACAGGCTATGCCGTATAGTGTTTCACTTGAGGATGCGACAGTGTAAGTGGTCGGGTGCGCGGCGAGTGAGCGGCTTCCAGGGAATGACCCGCTCTGCGGAATGGTTAACTTTTGATTTGGAACATACACATCGGGGCTGGTAAGTCCGCTTGCGCTAAGCAAGGCATCCGGATCTACATTGAAGCGGCGGGCGATGCAATATGGGAATTCGCCAGACTGCAGAGTGTAGGTGGCAGGTCTTACAACGGGCGCCGGCGTATTGATCGGGCCGCTTGGCGTAGTGGCTGCTACCACGGGAGTTAAAGCAACAGCTCCAACATTTGTAGGGGTGCCAGGGGATGTTGTCCCTTCGGCCGGAACGGGTGTTCCCTCTTGCGGCGTGAGGACTGCCCCTGTTGAAATTGCAGCAGGCGTTCCATTTGATTCGCCACCTGCGGCAGCTGTTTGCGCTACTGAAGTTTGCTTTGCAAATTCCTCGATCATTGCCATCGGATTCTCAACGGAAGGGAATGGGGAAACAAATAGTCCAGTTGCGATTACGGTTGGCGTTGCTTCAGGTGCTTGGGATAATGATTGCGTACAGGCAGAAATCAATACTGTTGTTAGTACAAAAATGAAGACTACTACCAGGGCGCGATTTTTTTGACTCATATTTTCTCCTCTTTCAAAAATTTAAGAGATGGTAGCACATGACGTTTCAAGCGTCAAGGCATACTGTTTATGATGAAATGATTTTGTAGAGTTCTGTTTTACACGAACAGGATGTGATTTTTCGAAAGAAAACGGGAGAACCCACTTGTGGGATAAAAGACACAGCCCCGTAATGTACATTACGAGGCTGTGTCACTCAAATATCGAAAATTATCGATCTGCTAAATATGTATCGCGTTACCTTCCGCTCCGTGTGCGGCTTCCATGATCGCTTCTGAAAGGGTGGGGTGCGCATGGACGTTGCGCGCGATCTCGTGCGGGGTAAGTTCCATCATGCGCGCAAGAGTCAATTCGGGCAGCAGTTCTGTCACCTCAGGTCCGATCATGGATGCGCCGAGAAGTTCGCCGTATTTTTCATCCACAACGATCTTCACGAAGCCGCCGTAATCGCCCATGCCGAGCGCCTTGCCGTTCGCCTGAAATGGGAAGCGGCCGATCTTCACCGCATGTCCGCGTTCTTTGGCTTGCGCCTCTGTCATGCCAAATGACGCGATCTGCGGCTGGCAATACGTGGCACGCGGCATCATCTCATATTCGAGCGTGACCGTTTCATGTCCGCCGATATGTTCAGCGCAAATAATTCCCATCGCCGAGCCGACGTGCGCCAGCATCAGTTTGCCGGTCACATCGCCGATGGCCCAAATACCAGGCACATTCGTCTGCATCTTTTCATTGATCTCCACGAAGCCGCGCTCATTGATCTGGACTCCGACTTCTTCGAGACCGAGTCCTTTGGAGTTGGGTCGGAACCCGATCGCGACCAAAGCCTGATCCGCTTCGAGGATGGTCTCCTTCCCTTCGGCAGAGACCTTCACCTTCACACCGGCATCCGTCGCTTCAACAGATTCGACCTTATGCCCGGCCATTGTTTTGATCCCGCGCTTCTTGAATTCCTTTTCAAGTTCCTTTGAAATTTCTTCATCTTCCAGCGGAACAATGCGCGGCAGCATTTCAACAATGGTCACATCCACTCCGTAGGAACTCCACACGGTGGCGAACTCCACGCCGATGGCGCCAGAGCCGATAATGACCACCGACTTGGGAAGTGTGGTCTGAAGAATCGCTTCCCAATAGGTGACGACTTTTTGTCCATCCACTTTCCACGCGCCGGGCACCGCCGCGGATGCGCCTGTGGCGACGATGATATTCTTCGCGGCAAGTTCAGTGACCTTGCCGTCCTTGTCTGTGACAGCCAGCATATCTTTTGATTTGAATTTTGCCTCGCCCATGAACACGGTGATGTTGTTCTTCTTCATCAAAAAGCCAATGCCTTTGACGAGACGATCCGAATTCTGGCGCGAACGTTTGACGGCCACGCTGTAATCCAGTTTTAGATTATCGAACGAAAAGCCAAAATCCTTGGCACGCTCGCGCAGGGTGTGAGCGACTTCCGCATTCTTGAGCAGTGACTTCGACGGAATACAGCCGACGTTCAGACATACACCTCCAAGCCATTGCTTGTCCACGATTGCGACTTTCTGTTTGAGTTGTGCCGCGCGAATTGCCGCGACATATCCTGCAGGACCGGCACCAATAACGACTACATCAAAATTTTCAGGCATTTATTACTCCAGAGTTTAGTGATTGAAAAATAGCTTTACTTGTCAATTTTACTACAACCAAAACCTCCCCGTTTTCAGGGGAGGTTGAAATATATGTAATGTCGTTCTGAGCCGCTTTGCGGCGACACTTGCGCGCATCGTGCGGTGAATCTTCAACCATACCAATGCGTCGGCTGAGTTACTTCAAATTGTTTTTCAAAAACACAAACGTCCGATCCCACGCCAGCTGCGCGGATGCGGCGTCATATTCAGGGCGGTCAGTCTCAACGAACCAATGATCAACTCCCGGATAGAAATGAAGCGTAGTGTCTACGTTGAGAGCCTTTAGACTCGCTTCCATCTCACGCACACCCTCGATGGGTTCCCATTCATCGACTTCACAAAAATGACCAAGAATTTTTGATTTGATATTTTTGAAATTCATGGGATATGCCCCATAGAAAAGAACTGTTGCAGAAATTTTTTCAGAATCATTTTCAGCGGCCACCAGCGGCCATGCCGCACCCATCGAAAAACCGATCACACCGATCTTGTTGTGGGTCAGGGCATGCAAATGGTCCTTTGCCGCCATTACAGTATTGCCAAGAAGTTGGTCATCACTCTTTTGCATCAACTCTTTGGCTTCATCAATGGTGCTGGCAATTTGCCCGTCACGCAGATCAGGCGCGAGCACAACGTAGCCGTTTTCGGCAAGTTGATCGCAAATTTGTTTGAAGAAAGGTTTCAGCCCCCACCACGCGTGCAACAATAAAATTCCAGGTCCGCCGTTTGCGGGGGAGGCAAGATACGCATTGACCGATTTGCCACTAACATCAAGCTTGATATCAGATTTTTGAATGGACATGTGACTCTCCTTTTTGTAGATTATAAGCACGCATGTTCTATTTTACAAGGAAAAATAAAAAGGCGACTTTTCATCGCCTTTGAGATTTACAACCAGCGTCTCACTTTTGATCTATAGTCTGTGTACTGCTCTTTGAATTTTTTTCTCCAGATAAGCTTCTTCCCGCTCGATGACAAGCCGCCTCATGGTCATGGCGAAGAACGGTGAAATAATGAGACCCCAATACAGGCCTGAATTCAGAGGTAAGCCAATCACCATCAACATGAATCCGAGATAGATCGGGTTGCGTGTAAAACGATACACTCCTGCCATCACCAATTGTTTGACAGAGCCATGCGGATCCAGGGTGGTTCGCGCTTTCCTGAATTCGATAAATGCGCCGATGCCGAACAAAAAACCAATAAAGGTCAGCGCAAAGCCGATGCTGCGCAAAATGGGAGGTGCAACCAATGGAGTTGGAACAAACCTCCCGAGAAAATACGCGATTACGATAAACATTAGCGCAACCACGGGCGGGTGGATGTTTTTGTTGATATTCGGATGATCCATTTGTTTTCTGCCATGTTTGCTAGCTCCAATTTTCCAAAGTCTCTTTTACCTTCATCAAGAACCAGTCTGCGGATGCGCCATCGAGAATGCGATGGTCGAATACGAACGAGAGATATACCATCGGACGGATCGCGATTGCATCCTCGATCACCACCACTCGTTTCTGCATCGCACCGACGCCGAGAATTCCGCACTGCGGCTGGTTGATGACGGGAACGCGAACAGCGATCCGCTGATGCCGTGGTTGGTGAGTGTGAATGTGCCTCCTTTAACTTCATCGGGTTGCAATTTCTTGGTGCGCGCACGATTGGCAAGATCGTTCACAGTCCGCGCCATGGCTAGAAGTGACAAGTTGTCCGCGTTCTTGATGACAGGCACGATCAATCCTTCTTCACCGAGAGATGTTGCCATGCCGAGGTTGATCGCTTTGTGAATTAGCACGCCTTCATCTGTCCATGAAGAATTGGCGCTCGGATAGGCTTTCAGAGCCGCCACAATTGCGGACATGAAATATGCAGTAAATGTCAATTTCACGCCATCCCGCTCAAATGCAGATTTGTTTGCTGCGCGGTGTTTGCTGATATGCGACAGGTCTGCTTCCATGACGGTCAACACATGCGGAGAAGTACGCTTGCTCATCACCATGTGTTCGGCGATGGATCTGCGGATGGGGGAGTGTTTGATCAGCTGGTCGCCAATGGCGGGTTGAACATTTGCGGATTGCTGGTTGGAAGTTTTTAATCTGGTATGGTTGACTTTCCAGTTTCAATAAATGCCAATACATCGTTTTTGGTAATGCGCCCATTTAAACCCGTACCAGTGACTTGCGATAAACTGACGTCATGTTCTGCGGCAATCTTGGCAACAACAGGAGATATAAATCCCATATCAGTCGAATGCCTAAGGTCAATGGTCGCAGATTGTGTCTCAATTGATTTTTGACTTTCAACTTTTGATATATCCGATACTTCAGTACTTTCGACACTTTCAATGCGCTCCCCTGGCGTTCCGATAAAGGCAAGAATTTCTCCCACTTTTGCTGGAGAGCCTTCCTGCATGACGATCTTTAAAACGGTACCTGAAGCAGGCGCAGGAATTTCTGTGTCTACCTTGTCCGTGTTGACTTCAAGCAAAGGTTCCAACTCTTTAATGGAGTCGCCAACCTGTTTAAGCCATTTTGTGACGGTAACTTCATCTACACCTTCGCCAAGACGCGGAACTAAAACTTTTATCGCCATAAATTCACTCCTCTTTTCAAGCCAAAGATATTCCTTTATGTATCTTGGTACTCATCGTGGTTAATAAATCTTTGGAAATGTCTCGGGATCAACTTCATTCATCATTTCATATACGGCATCGAAGATCGTCTCCGCATTGGGCTTTGACCAGTAATCCCCGTCACTTCCATAAGCGGGTCTGTGTGCTGTGCCTGAAAGCGACTTTGCGGGGGAGTCCAAATGGAAATAACCGCCTTGTTTCTCTATGACTTCATTCATCATGTAGGCGGTCGTCCCGCCAGGCACATCTTCATCCACGAAGATTACGCGATTCGTTTTCTTGAGTGACTCAACGATCATGCTATGTATGTCAAATGGCAGAAGCGATTGTACATCAATGACCTCGATCTCAATCCCGACTTTGCTTAACTTATCGGCAGCATCCAGAACGACCCGGCAGCAGGCACCGTAGGTGACGATGGTGACATCTTTTCCTGTGCGGATGATCTCAGGCACACCCAATCGCAAGGTCATTTCTCCAATATTGTCCGGCAGGCGTTCTTTCACACGATAGCCGTTCAACACTTCCACGACAATTGCGGGTTCGTCAGCTTTCAAAAGGGTATTATAAAAACCTGCGGCGCGGGTCATATCACGCGGGACCAAACGTACATACCGCGTACCAGATTGATGATCCCAGCCATGGGCGAGCCAGAATGCCAAATTCCTCGAGTCTGTGTCCGCGTGTGCGTACAATGACGGGCGCTTTTTGTCCGCCTGCGGTGCGCCAGTGTAAAGTCGCCAGGTCATCAGACATGATCTGCAGCGCGTACAAGACATAATCCAAATATTGGATCTCTGCAATAGGCCGCAATCCACGCATGGCCATGCCGATTGCCTGACCAAGAATCGTCGCTTCACGAATACCGGTATCGCTCACGCGGTATTCGCCATATTTTTCCTGCATGCCCTTGAAGCCCTGATTTACATCGCCGAGTCTGCCGACATCCTCGCCGAATGCGATCAAGCGCGGCTCACGTGCTAACGCGGAATCAAATGCGGCGTTCACGATCTCAAAGCCGAACATCGTCGGCGATGAATGTGAATACGCGGGCTTGACTTCAGGCACCTTCAATGCAGTTCCAGAATAAAGATGTGAACCATATCTTTCCTGAGTGGCCTTATCATTCTCAGATTTCCATTGGATGAGGATGCCTTTTGTGGGGTGTGCCTCATTTCTCAGCATTCTCAAGGTATCGTGTATTGGCGCATGGATGTCACGCCTCGCCACTGTCGGGACGTTTGCCAGCCGATCTTTGAGCAATCTCAACTCTGTGGCATGGTTCGAAGTCCTCGCGATCTCGTCGAGTATGTCTAAAACCTGGTTGCGTTCTTCGAGGATCGGGGCGAGAAAGTTTTCCCCAGGCAGTTTTGCGGAATCCCTCCACAGCGGCGCGGTCTGCTTTTTCAATGGCTATCAAGCTCGGGCGCGGAGATGACACGGTTGTCAATCAGCCACTTGCGCATTTTCGGACGCCGTCAAATTCCTCCTCCCACTTGAGCCGCTCAGGGATTTTGTATCGTTCGTGGCTTCCTGAAGTGGAATGACCCTGCGGCTGGGTCACATCAATGACATGCACCAGCGCGGGGATGTGATACTCGCGGGCGATCTCCGCGGCGCTAAGATAAGTTTCGACCAGGGCGGGGTAATCCCAGGCGTGAACGGTGTAATGATCGAAGCCATGCTCAATGGTTTCGGGCGGCGCATTGGGGTCGCGTTCAAATCCTTTGAGCAACGTGCCGATATTTTCTTTACCATTTGAAATTGATTAGGGACGGAAATGCCGTAGCCGTCATCGTAGATGGTGATGATGGCGGGCGCTTTGAGAACTCCGATGGCATTCACGGATTCCCAAAACAGACCTTCAGAGGAAGATGCGTTGCCGATGGTGGCGAAGACGATCTCTTCTCCATTGACCGAGAAATCTGTGGGACTCATGCAGTTCCTGCAGCTTGCGATACATGACTGATGCATACGCCAGACCAACCGAGCGCGGCATTTGCGCTGCGGTGGGGGAGATGTCGCTCGCGACATTGTACATTTTTGTTTGCGCGCGCCAGGTGCCGTTGGGGAATAAATTGCGCGAGGCGAAATGCGCGTTCATTTGCCGGCCCGCGCTGGCGGGTCATGGGTCAGATCGGCGTGGGAATAGAGTTGTGAAAAAAACTCCTGAATGCTCATCACGCCCAGCATGAACATCCAGGTTTGATCGCGGTAATATCCAGAACGCCAATCCCCCTTGCGGAAGGCACGCGCAATGGCGAGTTGAGCAATTTCCTTGCCATCGCCAAAAATCCCAAACTTAGCTTTGCCGCTCAGGACTTCTCTTCGTCCAATAAGACTGCCTGCCTGCTTTGATACAGCAAGACGGTAATCTTTGATTATTTCTTCTTATCTAGGGGAAGCGCAATAGAGCCCTTCTTTTTGGGCATGTACTCTCTCTCCTGAATTGGATGTCTTGAGTGGGATTATACAGGATGAAGAACAAAGGATGAAGGATGAATTATGAAGGATGAAAAAAGGCGGACATTTCTGTCCGCCTCCTTTTCGCTTCTACCCTTTTGTTTTCTACTTCATTCTCTCCGCCACGATCTCCGCCACATCTTTTACCTGGATATTTCCGCCGTCTGCTTTGGATGCATCGTTCATCATTGTGAGACAGAATGGACAGCCGACGGCAACGGTACCTGCGCCTGTGGATTTTGCTTCGGCGAAACGGGATTCATTGACTCGCGCTGTGCCGTTCTCTTCTTCCTTCCACATTTGCGCGCCGCCCGCACCGCAACAGAATGATTTTGACTCCATTGCGCGGCATTTCGATTGTGGTCACACCTGCGCTGTCCAATGTTGTGCGCGGGGCATCCGTGATCTTGTTGTGCCGTCCCAAATAACACGGGTCATGGAAAGTAACCTTCATATTATCGCCATCCAAATTCATGGAAATCTTTCCTGCGCCAACCAACTCATTGATCAACTGCGTGTGATGAATCACCTGATAATTTCCGCCGAAGGCAGGATATTCATTCTTGATCGTGTGCAAACAATGTGGGCAGGTTGTAACTATCCGCTTTGGCGCAACTTCATTTAGTATCTCAACATTCTGTGAAGCCAGCCCAAAGAAAATATCTTCACGCCCCGCGCGTCTGGCCGAGTCGCCGGTGCAGGCTTCGTTCTTGCCAAGCACGGCGTAGTTGACTCCCGCCGCATTTAAAATTTTCGCAAAAGCCTGCGCGGTCTTTTGTGCGCGAGCATCGGTTGCTGGGGCGCAGCCAACCCACCATAAAATTTCAGGCTCGGCATTTTGTTCAATGGTTGGCACAGACATACCATCCGCCCATTTCATTCTGTCCGCTTGCGAAACATTCCACGGGTTCATATTGCGTTCCATGCCTTTGAACGCGGTTTCCAATTGTTTGGGGAACGCGCTTTCCATCATTGAAAGATTTCTGCGGATATCGAGAATGTCGCGCATCGGTTCATTGCCCACAGGGCAAATGTCCACGCACGCGCCGCAACTTGTACATGCCCAGACTGCTTCTTCAGAGATCAATTCGGTCATTGCCACATCGGTCGTGCCGCCGCCGTTGAAGTGATAGCGCTTGTTAATTTCCAGCGCGGCGGGTGAAAGCAATTTGCCTGTGTTGTACGCGGGGCAAACCTCCTGACAGCGGAAGCACATGATGCAGGCGTAGCTGTCCATGATCTGCTCCCAGCCGAGGTCTTTCATTTTCGCCGCGCCAAATTGTTCAATGGACTGATCGTCTAGATTGATATAACTTAGTTGTCCAATGGATTTGCGCTCGGGCTTCAATGCGAAATTCAATGGGGCAAAGAATACATGAATATGTTTTGAATATGGGAAGTAGGGCAGGAACGCGACGACTGCGCCAATGGATAACCAGAATGCAATATGTTCACCGATGACCAAAGTCTGCGGGTCAACACCTGACCATAAGCCTGCCACTGACGAAATGGTTGGCTGCCAACTGTCAGCTTGACCGGCCAATGCCACCCCGAAGGATTCGCCCAAAAACCGCATTGAATTATGGATGAAGATAAATGTCGCAACGATGGCTGAGTCACGGGTAATGCCAAAACGAGCCTTGGGATTCAGAAGAGTCGTGTCACGTGTGGACAGTGTCGCAGGCCGCAGGATGAAGCGCCGAACTGCCATCGCCACAATACCAAAGATGATCGCGACGTTTGCAATGTCTGCAAGCAGGCTGTAGGCATCTCCGAATAACCCAGTGTGCTCCAGTAATTTGAACCCTGTAAATGCGTAGATCAGATCCGCGAGGTTGATCAACAGAAAAGAAAGGAATCCCCAGCCGATGAGACCATGCAAAATGCTGGGTCCCAGCCTGAAACGAAAAACGGGCTGGAACAATCCCACTTTGAGGATAAGTTCGCCAACCCGCTTATATGCCAGTGACCAGTCGATTTTACCTTGACCGCTGTTGATGCGCTGCATGATGAGCGCAACACCGTGATATGTATAGTAGAGTGATGTTAGTGTTGCGATTACAAAGAGGATTTTTTCTGCGAGTGTGAGCATGGAACCTCCGATATCTGTTTCTTGACATTCATATTGCGGTACAGTTTAGCACAGGTTTATGGGGTTGTAACAAAATTCACCAGACTGTCCCAAATTTCTGTGTTAAGTTTTTCGCGCTGTGATCGGGCGAAATCCCAGAACAAGGATTGCGCGCGTGTAAATGGATACTGGATATGCCGCGCAATGTAGACCGTGCGTTTGAGATCGAGCCCTTGCAGTTCAACTTTCTTGATCCTGCCAAACGCAAGTCCGCGTACTGCGATCATTTCAGAGACGAAGGCAATTCCCACGCCGCGTTCGACCGCCATTTCAATGGCTTCGGGATTGCCAAGTTCCATGGTTACATTCAACATATCGGGCGTGATGCCGTAACTCTTGAGTCCGTGCATGACCGTTTCACAAGTCCCGGACATTTCTTCGCGCATAATGATCGGCTGGCCGATCAGATCGTCCGGCGTAGCTTGACCGTATTTTGCCCAGGGGTGGTCTGCCGGCACGATCAGGTAAATGTGATCGTCAAATAAAGGCAGACATTCCAGGTCGCGGTGGTCAAAGCTCTTGCTTGACACTCCAATGGGGATGCTTTGATTTAACAGGCGCTCGTAGACGCCTTCGCGGCCCATGATCTTTACGCGCGGGTGAACGGCAGGATATTCACGCTGGAAGTCGGATAACAGGATAGGCATGATGTATTTTCCCGCGGAGGTGGAACACCCGATCAGCAATTCTCCGCCAATCTGATGATTGATCTCTTGAAAGCCGTCCTCCATTAATCTTGCGGCGCGCAGGACATCGCGTGCCATTGGCAGGATGGCCTGCCCGGCTTCACTCAATTCCACTGTGCGCCCGCGGCGGGTGAAGAGTTGAACGCCGTAGGCGCGTTCCATGGATTGGATGTTCTGGCTGACGGCAGATTGAGAAAGATTTAATCGTTCTGCTGTTCTGCTGAAATTTTTTTCTTCTGCCGCAATGAGAAATACACGCAGGGTGGATAGCTCGATCAATGGTCTCTCCTGAAATAACCATGGCTTATGAACGTCGTCCATAAGCATACGCCTTTCTTGAGGCAGTGAATAGTGATTATTGTCTTTGAATTTATGTGATGGTAGATGAGAAGAAAAAACTGCCCGTGAGAAAGGTCGCGGGCAGTTTGGTTAATTTACGTACGATCAGGCTTATTTCACGACTACGGGTAATTCCGCTGCAACCCAGGCGTTCATTCCGCCGGCAAGGTTGCGGACATTGGTGTATCCACCTGTCATGCGCAGGTACATCATGACCAGTGCGCCGCGGTGTCCGGACTGGCATAACACAACGATCGGGGCGGCTTTGTCAGCGGGTAATTGAGCAAGGTTGGCGGGCACATCGTTGATGGCGATATGGAGTGCACCTTCGATATAACCAGCGGCGACTTCATCTGCTGTGCGCACATCAAAGATGAACGGGACGGGGGTGCCTGTCAATTCAACATTGAGGTCGGCGGCTTTGACTGTGTAGAAGCCTTCGGGCAATTCGGCCAGGAAGGTGGTGAGATTCGCCAAACGGGTCGCATCCACTTCGGGAGCGGTACCAGCTACCGGGGCGGCGGGAAGCGTGCCTGTCTCAACAGCGAGTTCGGCTTTCTTCCATCCACCAAGTCCACCGGCGAGATTCTTGACATCGGTATAGCCGAGGAATTGCAGGGCTGCCGAGTCCGCCCGCGAGGTTGACAACATCTGTGTAGCCCATGAGGCGAAGTGCCATCATGATGATCGAGCCGCGGTGACCAGAGGCGCACAAGACAACAATACGCGCATCCTTGTCAGCGGGGACCTGGTCGAGGCTGGCGAAGAAGTCGTTGAAGGGCAGGTTGACTGCGCCGTCAATGTAGCCGTCTTTGGCGAATTCTTCAGCGGAGCGCACATCTATGATCGTGGGCAGGGTTGCGCCGGTCAGTTCTTCAGCGAGCTTATCCGATTTGACTGAGTAAAAGTCATCGGGCATGGCGATGAAGAAGCCGTTGAGCATTTCGAAGAGAGCCTGGTCAGCGACGATCGGGGTGCTGACGGCGGCAGGCGCGGCGGGCATTGATCCGGTCACAACGGAGAGGTTGGCTTTCTTCCAACCGCCGAGGCCGCCGCCTAGGTTGCGGATGTTGGTGTAGCCGAGTTCCTTGAGCGCGGCAAGCATCATGCCGCCGCGATGACCGGAGCCGCAGTAGACTACTATTGGCTGATCGAGTCCGGGCAGTTTATCGAGATTGTTGAGCACATCACGCACTGGAATATTGACTGAGCCTTCGATGAAGCCATCCTTTTCGACTTCGGCGGCTTCACGCACATCGAGCAGGAAGGGGGCTTTGTCAGCCAGCTCTTCGTTTAGGGCGGCGGGTTTGACGGTGCCAAAGCCTTTGTCAGCGGGCAGATCAGCGACGAGCACGGTAAAAAGCGCCTGTGCATCGGGTCCAACTTCCACAACAACAGGGGCTTCGGTTACGATGACCGGTGCTTCGGTCATTTCCACCACTGGTTCAGCGGCTGGTGCACAGGCGCTTAGAATCATACTGAAAACAATGATCAATCCAAACAATACTTGCACTTTCTTAGACATGTTTCTTCTCCTTAATGATTTTTATTTCTATCAAGTTACTTCTGTAACTTGTGGCAACCGATACAATTTTCTTCGTTGTATTCCAGATGATTTTCAGGGCTGATGGGGGCGTTTGCCATCCCGCTAGTGTGACAGGATGTGCAGGATGTTTTCGCGTGGTCAGCAGGAAGGGCGGGGGCGTTGAGCACTTGTTCAATGCTGACCATTGGCGGCAGTGTTTCGATGATCACAGAGAGATTGGCTTCCAGTTCTTCTGGCTTTACTTTGTCTGCCGTCAGGAATATGCTCGCGTCTCCGCTGTGGCAGGCTTCGCAGGATGCGTTTTGCGGCGTATTCTTTTGGATATTATGCGGGTGGCATAGTTCCAGGTGGGTAGCGCATTGAAATTGGGAAGAAGATTTTCACCATAAAACTCATAAGCATTTTCTGTAACTGGAATATGGCGTACAGGTACATAGGCATAAGGACGGTCTTCAGATTGAATTGGATTTCGTCCGATCAGGAATGTCTGGTAGGTGGCTTCGGTCTCAAAGAACGGATTTCCACTGGTCTCGCTGACAGCCACATGGCAGCCATCACAACTTGTATATGTGACAGAGTGGCATACCTGACACGAGAGTGTGTCGCCATGAACCTGATGCATCGGATTTTCATCTCCGCCGGGAATGGCCTCTACATGGCAGTCCGTGCATTTCGGTGATTCTATGCCGGCCAGGCGATTCACTTCAGCTGTTTCCGCATCAGTGGCCGTACCATGCAAGTCAGCGCCTTCATGACATTTAACACAGTTCATGCGCGCTTCGCGGAAGTGTACATCCCCGGCAATTCCTTCATTTTTTCCGAGGAACTCATTTCCCACGCGGCTTCCATGACAGGCAGTGCAGGAACGCGTCATGGGCGGGGTCTTTTCAAACACATGACCGGTGAACAATCCGCCGCCGACGTTCTTTGGCTGGCTGACATGACATTCACCGCAGGTGGTGTGGCAGGTGGCGCAGTGGTTGCCAAACATTTCTTCAAGAGCCGGGTGATTTTCAGGTACATTACCGGCGCGTGAATCAATCGCTGTCCAATATCCCTGCTGGGTCGAGTGAAGCGCGAATGGGTATGTTGCGGTCTGGTCTGAATGGCAATCACCGCAGTATTTTTCAGGCTCCGCACTTGGACTGGCGATCAAGCCTTCGTGGGCAATTTCTTTTTCTGGTGACTGGACTCCATTGTGGCAATCCACGCAGGCGATCTGCCCATGATCGGTGGGCATGAACTTTTCACTATCAACGAGCACTTTCTCCCATGGCTCCAACGGAGCCACATCGCCCCCTCAGCCAACGCCTTTGGATTCTGCCTCTGCAACAACAACAGGTTTTGCTGTATCTATCAGACGTTGTTTCTCCGTATGACAGTTCAGACACTCGTTAGCGACAGGCGCCGCAGTGGCTGTCGCTTCGGCTGTTGGGCTTTCAGTTACAGCAGCTGTCGGTGTGGGGGATTTGGTTGTGCATGAGGAAAGCACAAACAGGACAAATGTTAGGAAAACGATGTTTTTTAATTTTGACACGATTACCTCTTAGTTGTGCAATATTTCACAAATTATATTTCAAACTCTTATACAAACAAGTGATTTATATAACTTTTACTTATTAGATTTGCTTATGGATGTATATAACATGGGCTGTTAAGTAAAACGTCGAATGTAATTTAGCAGGCATGGTAAACTGGGCAAATGCCAAAAGCTCAAGATTATCATCTCACGAAAGCAGAATTGAAGCTGGTCGAAACAGCCATCAACCACGATAAGCGCCCAGAAGTGGTTCAAAGAAGCATGGCGATCCAGCTGCTTCATTTGGGACATAAGCCAGAAGAAGTAGCCAAAATCCATGCTGTGAGCAAGCCGACAATTTATGGCTGGTTTGCTCGCTGGCAAAATGGCGGCGTCGAAGCACTCGCTAACCAGCCCAAAGTGGACGACCGCCAAAAGCAGATGATGCTTACAGTCTGGCTTTGGTAGAAGTCATCGAAAAAGAACCATCAGAAGTTGGGTATCACTTCACTATCTGGACAGTGGAGCGGTTGAGCACCCACTTGGAGAAAATAACGGGTATTGCTTTGGTGAGAGCCGTTTGCGTGCCTTGATCAAACGGAAAGGATATCGGTATCGGCGTCCAAAGCATGATTTGGGTCATTTGCAAGATAAGCAAGCAAAAGCCAAAGCGGCTGAGGTACTCGAAGAGTTGAAAAAAAGGTCAGCGGAGACGATTTCGAACTCATCTTTATGGACGAAACGACCCTGACGTTAGATCCGCCATTACGAGCCTGCTGGATGAAAATTGGAACACAGAAACGTATTCCAGCCACTCAACCTGGTGAAAAACAGAAACGACATATCTTTGGTGGTTACAACTGGCTGAAAGATACGATGACTTGGACGGTTGCAAAAACTAAAAATAGTGCGACTTTCATCGACTTTCTTGAAGAACTTTTGGTCAAGAACTACCCGACTGGAAGAGTTGTTCTGGTGATGGACAATGCTTCTTATCACAAGAGTGCTTCTGCATTAGCTGCATTGAGTTTATTTGAACATCGGGTCATGTTCGTTTGGCTACCACCCTATTGTTCTGACCTCAATCCAATTGAACGTTTCTGGCGACACTTGAAAGATATGGCTTGTGCCAACAAACTTCAAGATCACATTGAGTCTGTTGTGAACAACGCAGAAAAAATCTTGAGCAAGCAAAATCTACCTGCTTCTGATTTGCGCTTCCTTTTGTCTAAAATCTTATGACGGATTACTTAGCGCACGTAATCATATATTTGCGTGAGCATATATCTAATACCCGCCCTTAAAAATAAAAATACGCCTTGAGATTTTTTCAAGGCGTATTTTTATTTTTAGAATTGTTGATCATCCCCCAATATGATTCACCGATGGGTGACTTGAAAAATGACGCTGTACAGGTTCGCGCGACGCATTGGAGGTTTGGAGGACCAAAATAAATTTTGCCTCACTATCAAATGGATTGCGCCATAGATGGGGGAGGGTGGCCTCGAAGATGAGGATATCTCCCATTTCCAGCAGATACACTTTTCCGTCGATTACATATTCGATCTTCCCTTGCAGACAATAAACGAACTCATGTCCCGAATGAACGACCTGCCGTTCCCCGCCGCTGCCTGCCTTTGGCTCCAATGCCATCAAAAATGGTTCCAGTTCCTGAAAAGGCAAGGTCTTGCCCATCCCCTCAATTGTCACCCCTTCACTTTCGATCTTTGGTCGTGAGCCAGATTTAATATGCAGCACCGAAGATGGTGTTTCCTCCTCGAAAAAATAACTCATGCGGATGTTAAGCGCCGCCGCCAAGCTTTGGAGCGTTGACACGCTTGGCGATGTTTCATCGCGCTCGATCAAGCTGATCGAATTCGGAGAAAGACCCGCCTGCTTTGCCAAGTCGCGCTGTGAAATGTTTCGCGCACTTCGAAGTTGGCGTAATTTGTCACCGAGAGAGATGTCGCTTCCATATTTGTTCCTTCCACAATTGATTTCTCTTATTGAGCAGTATCGGACTGTATGCTTCAATCATACCAGAATGAGACAAAACACACAATTTTTTGTGACAAGTGAGGTTTCGGTCTTGTCAACGGGGAAGTTGGTTCTGTAAAATATGCAGTTTTCACGCTAAAAGAGTGTTGATTTGAATGGTTGTGCATTAATTCACAATTATATGGTGCGTTTGTCAATAATAATGTTATTTCCACTAATTAAATGTGACATTTGTTACTAAAATAATTGACACACGCATGTAATAATGGATTGTGTCGTTTACAGTTTATAGAAGGAAAAGGCGTGTTTGAAGCATATCGCAGGAGAAATTTATGAAGATTGCCATCATTACCGACGATGAAAAAAACATCAGCCAGCATTTTGGGCCCGCAATTTATTACGCAGTTTTGACCATCGAAAACGGACAGATCGTCCAGCGTGAAATGCGTGAGAAGCTCAGTCACAAACATGTTGCCAATGAATTACATGAGCACACTGGCGAGTCCGATCAGCGGCACGGATTTGACTCTGCCTCTCAATCCCTTCATGGACAAATGTCTCAAGCCATCACTGATTGCGAAGCCCTGATTTGTGGCGGCATGGGTGCTGGAGCGTATGAAAGCATGAAGGAACGCGGTATCCGCCCCGTCATCACAGATATTGAAGATATTGATACTGCTGCACTGGATTACGCCAGCGGCATTCTCGCGAATCATGTAGAAAAATTGCATTAGGTCATTATGATGCCAAAATTTTTTGCAGATGACTTAAGCGGGAATGAGAAAAGTAAACGTCGCGTCTCGAAAAAACATGATGCGAACCTAGCTTCGGAGCGAGTGGGGCAGCAATTGCATGCCATGCGAAAAGCCCGACGGCTTTCCATTCGCGCATTGGCAGAACTAAGCGGATTGAGCGTGAACACTTTAAGTTTGATCGAAAATGCAAAGACTTCCCCCAGTGTCAGTACTTTACATCAACTCGCGCAAAGTTTGGATGTGCCCATCACCACATTTTTTGAACATGAACATCCCCAAAAAAAGATTGTCTATCAAAGAGCAGGGGAGAGGCAACAGTTGGTTTTTTCCCAAGGTCAGGTGGAAAGTTTGAGCACAGGGATGCCTAAAATGGGAAGTGAGCCGTTCATTACAAGATTGGAACCCAACGCCAATAGCGGCAACGCTCCGATTGTATATGCGGGGCGTGAGTTTATCTACTGCCTTGAAGGACACATTACCTACACTATCGAGGACGAAGTTTATCCCCTCGCACCCGGCGACAGCCTGATCTTCGATGCATATACGCCTCATTCGTGGCGTAATACTGCTTCCAGGAATTCGAGTGCGCTGCTTGTATTGTGCCCGGAAGATTTGTCCGACGCTCTTCCAGAACGATATTTTATGCCATAAGGCATGCTGATTTGTAAGCCCGGAGGTGAAATATGTTAACCGAAACTAATCGTTGGATCTTCGCTTTGACTGTGACTTTGCTTGTTGTGTTGTTTGGAATGTTGAGTCTGCCTGTTCAGGTTTCCGCCGCGCAGGTAACAGATGCGACACCCAACTCCTGTCTCACCTGCCATGAGAACCTGTATTACCTCTACGATACAGGCAAATTGTATTGCCTCACAGACCACGCAGACCGTTGCGTCAATTGCCACGAGGGAAATGCGGCTGTGATGAAAAAGAAGATCGCATTTGGGATTGATTGTTCACCCTGGGAGAACAATGGCGAAAAATGCTTGGAATGTCACAAGCAGCAGGATGCCCAGACTCGCCTCGCAATATTTGAATCTGAAGGCGGATTTGGTACGGTTATTAAGGCCGAGGTGTACACACCGCCTGTTGCAGTTGCGGCTGGTTTTCCCAATGTTCCTGAAACCGATTCGTTCGTAGGCAAGCTGCCTTGGCTGGCAGGTGCTCTCGTGCTCTTTGGATTGTGGCTGATTTTATTCTTTTCCTCACCGCAAAAACCTTAGTACAAAATTTGATACGAGACCTTGAATTGTAGTTTTAGCGAGAGTAACCAATTTTATGTGTGAAAAATCCGTTTTGTAGTAATAAATACAAAATATTGTTA